>JAHBWO010000073.1 GCA_019636945.1 Nitrospira sp.
GGAGGTCAAATTTGCTGACGGAAAGACTGCCGTGATTCCAAGGACGAATATCGAAGTGATTGAAGGGGCATGAGTTGCGTGAAGCGTGAGGCGTATCTCGTGAAGCGTCGGTATGTACGATCACGCTATCTTTTGCCCGTCACGATTGTGTGTATGGTGAGCCTTTTGGCGTCTCATACGTTGGCACAGGCATCGCTGACTGCTCCACAAGATGTGCGGGTTTTTGATACGCCGAATGACGGAGGAGAAAGCCTCACGGTTCAGTGGGCGCCGATGCCATGGGATGGCCCTGACATTCGGTATCAGGTGTTAGTTGGTGAGGCCTCCATCGCAGATCCTCAGAAGTTGACGGTCGTCTCGGAGTTTCCAGCTAATTCCAAGTACGTCAAAGATGTGAAAACAGCCTGGTGGACAAGGACGGCGGAAAAGACCTGGCATCAGGCGATGGTGAAAAGTGCGAAGGGGCTGGAGATCACGGATAACCAACCCTATGCCGTGGCGGTAGCCACCATTCAGGCTGATCAGCGACTGTTTAGCGCGGTCCATGTCGCGACGCCGACAGCCAACTGGTTCAACTGGAACCAGCTTAATAATTTGGTCATCGGGTTGTCGTTCGGTGGCCTGGTCTTTTTTGCGATCAGTTACGCGAAGCGACACGAGATTTTCCTCCGTCGGATTCCAGGGTTGGATGCCGTCGATGAAGCCATTGGCCGGGCGACGGAACTGGGCAAGCCGATTCTCTATCTCACCGGTGCCCATGATCTGCACGATCCTTCGACGATCGCGGCGGCGGTCATTCTCGGGAAGGTGGCAAAGCGGGCGGCGCTCTATGAAACGGAACTGATGGTGCCTCATCGTGAACCGATTACGATGGCGGTGTGCCAAGAGATTACGAAACAGGCCTATCTGGAAGCAGGGAAGCCGGACCTCTTCAAGGAGGACGCCAACTTTTTTATCACGTCGGATCAGTTCAGCTATACGGCGGCGGTGGACGGCATCATGTTGCGCAAAAAACCGGCGGCGAATTTTTTCATGGGCCATTACTTTGCTGAATCGTTGCTCTTAACGGAGACTGGAGCCAGTACCGGGGCCATTCAAATCGCCGGGACCGATGCGGACCACCAATTGCCGTTTTTCGTGACGACCTGCGACTACACCTTGATCGGTGAGGAGCTCTACGCTGCCAGTGCCTACCTCTCTAAGGAGTCGGTCCAGATCGGAACATTGCGTGGGCAAGACATCGGGAAGGCCATGATTCTCACGGCATTGGCCGTGGGAACCGTCTTGGCAACAGTGGGTGTGGTCACCGGCGCGCAATGGCCGCAGTACTTTCTTGATCTCATGAGGGACCTGAAATGATCTTTTTGCGACGGCAACTTCCGCTGTTGATCACGCTGGTCACAGGATTGCTGTTTGCCGCCCAGTACTATGTGCCGCATCCGTCGTCAGAGCAGATGCTCACGTCTGCCACCAAGTGGATGCAGATCGTCGGCGGGTTTGCGTTGATTTTGGGGGTGACCAGCCTGTTCCATCAACATGCGGTCAAGATCAAACGCCACGAAGCAGGCTGGGGGTATAGCCTCGTACTCTATGTCGGTATGCTCGGCACCATCGCGGTCGGGCTCTGGGCCAATGGAAAAGAAAGCATCGACGGCACAATGACGGCGTTCGGCTGGGTCTACAACTTCATGATGGTGCCGCTGCAAGGCACCATGTTCGCCATTTTGGCCTTCTTTATCGCCTCGGCCGCCTATCGGTCGTTCAGGGCCAGAAGTCGCGAAGCGGCGGTGCTCTTGGTTGCCGCTGTGATCGTCATGATGGGACGGGTACCGCTGGGGGAGTATCTGATTCCCCTCAGTGGCGATGTGTCCTCATGGATTTTGAACGTGCTGAACTCGTCCGTCCGTCGGGCCATTCTGATTGGGGTCAGCCTTGGAGCCATCGCCCTGTCGTTCAAGATCATCTTCGGCGTGGAACGATCGTATCTGGGTGGGGGAAAAGAGTAACGTGAAGCGTCGTTCGTCTTTCGTGAAGCGCAGGTTATTCCGGACGAGATACGCTTCACGCTTCACGAGGAACAGACCATGAGTTTCGCGGAGCGCATGCTCAAGATCGATCGCCGGATCATCTTCTTGATGATCGGTCTCTGCACCCTGTTGCCGTTGCTCTATCCGGTCGGGTTGCCGATCAAGATTTCTTCAGAAGTGCGCGGCGTGTACGACCATATCGAGTCCTTACCGGAAGGGTCGGTATTCCTGCTCTCGATTGATTTTGACCCGGCCTCGAAGCCGGAGCTGTACCCGCAAGCGATTTCGCTGCTCCGACATGCGTTCAGGAAAAACCTGCGTGTCATGACGATGACCTTATGGGTGTCCGGCACCGGAATGGCGGACCAGATCGTGACGCAGGTCGCCAAAGAGATGGGGAAGGAATACGGAAAGGACTATGCGTTTCTCGGTTGGAGTCCCGGTGGGCAGGCTGTGATCATCAATATGGGGCAGGATCTCTACTCGGCTTTTCCCAGCGACTATGGCGGCAAGCCCACGAAGGGCTTACCAGTATTAGACGGCGTGCGCAATTTGAAAGATGTGACGTATCTGGTCAGTCTCGGAGCGGGGCGACCAGGGGTGGAAGAGTGGTACGTGTTCGGGAAGGATAAATACAAGTTCGAAATGGGTGGAGGCTGTACGGGTGTGATGGCTCCCGGGTTGTATCCATTATTACGGAGTGGGCAGATCAACGGCCTGATCGGCGGTCTTCGCGGGGCGGCGGAATATGAAAGCTTGATCGGTCAAAAGGGTAAAGCGGTTGCCGGGATGGATGCACAATCAGCGACCCATGTGGCGATCATTGCGCTCGTGATCATGTGCAACTTGATCTATTTTTCACAACGTCGAGCCTTACGGGCCCAAGGGCACATCTGATGTGGATCAAGTTAAGGCTAAGGTTGAGGTGAAGGGTGAAACAATTGTGGCAGTCCTTATCCTCAGCCTCGATCTCAACCTTTGCGTGGGTTGGTGACTGATGGATGCAACAGTGTTCGGCGCGTGGGTAGCCACAGGGTTAACGCTCCTCATCTTTTCCTTTCTCTATAAGGACACCCCGCTCTTTAAATTCGCCGAACATCTCTACGTCGGGGTCTCGCTTGGGTATACGATCGTGAAGACCTACGACACCGTCATTCTCCACCTCATCGTCAAGCCGATTGTCGAGAATGGAGAGTTCGCTCTTCTCATCCCCGTGGCGATCGGGATGCTCATGTTGACGCGGTATGTGCCGAAGGCAGCTTGGATGTCCCGCTATGCCTTTGCGTTCATCGTAGGAATGGGATCAGGGTTGGCCATTCCACGGACGATCTCGTCGTTCATTTTGAAACAAATCGAGGATACCGTGCGGCCGCTCTTGTCGATTGTGGGACCGGATGGGCTCACCTTTTCAATGAACTTGCTCAATCCGGCCAGTAACCTCAATGCCATCATTATCTTGCTGGGGGTCAGCTCGGTGCTGTTCTATTTCTTCTTTTCGATCGAGCACAGCGGAGCGGGGAAGGCGGTGGCGCGAACCGGCATCCTGTTCCTGATGATCTCCTTTGGCGCGGGATTTGGGTACACGGTGATGGCTCGGATGTCGCTCCTGATCGGCCGGCTGAGCGATCTCATTGAGTTTTCAGACGCCTCCTACGGGCGGCCCACTATCTGGTTGGCCATCTTGATGATTGGGGCGCTCGTTCTCATCAGCCGTCGTGTACGACCTGAGCCACCACAAGAAGGGTGAGGCTCATGGTGAGGTGAACAGTCCTGTGCTGATTCCGTTCGTGGCAGTACCCTCTCGAAGATGCAGATGATCGGCATCACCCGTCCTGAGTAGAGCATAGTCTTCAACCGGGTTTATTGGTGCGGGAGAACCAGCAGCAGGCTGAATAGCAACATGGAGTCGTTGTGTCTGTGGCATGCACGGTACAAGAGCTGAGACCATACGGCTGGGAATGTATTGCGTTGGCCGCGCGGTGGCGTTACTCGCGTGTCGGCTGACGCCGTCTCGCAAGTTTCTGCTGAGTGGCTTTTTCGGATACCGCCCGTTCAAACATCGCGGCAGTAATCTCGGCATTGCTTGGCCACTGGCCGCGCCGCTGCCCGGCATGCGTGTGATAGTCCGACAGCCGACCAGGATCAGGCTGTACGACTTCGCTGCCACGCAGAAACAGCAACCCAACGGCATCCGTGGGCATGCGGCTGACAAAGGCATCAGCCTCATCAAGCGCCGTACGAAGCCGTGCCAGGATCACCGTGGGATCGAGAGGCTGACTCGTGTGCAGCGCATGCCACTCACTGGCCGGGTAGTGGGCATTACGGCGAATTTCAGCAATCAGGCCTTCCGGCGTAAAGCCAGGCGACTTTTCCGCTGCTGCCCACACAACCGCGCCAAGAGGGAGAATGGTATTGTGAATCGTCACCAGATCAACCAAGTCGCGCACTTCTCGGCGGCCAACCGCCGCCATGACTTTATTGGTGGCCAGATCAACCGGGTGGAGGAGATAACCGAACATCTCATCCTGCACGGCCGGGAAAAACCGAAAGTCACTGTCTGCCACCCACTCAAGCCTGGTGGCCGTCTGATGGCGCGTCACTTCAGCGGTATAGATCACGGGCAGTTGCCGCAGCCATGCGACACGGTAACCCGCCGCGTCAAGGATCTTGGCGTCAGTCAGGGCTGCCTGGACAACCCGCTCCTCACGATCGTGGAAGATGTCGATATCGCCTGAGTACCGAGGTGCATCCTGATTGAGCGCCGTGGCCCCCGCCACATAACTTTCCGGATCGCGCTGCGCGGCGAGCAACCGAAGAATCTCGGTCTGGATCTTAGTGAGGGGCACGACACGCCTGTTCAATTTGTTCAGCCAAACGACGGGCCTGTCGATCGCCTTCGATCCGTAAGGCTCTCGCAATTACCAGCGCGTCCGCAGGCGTCGGATCATCGAGTACCCGCTTATCCCAGAGCGCCCGCGCACCAAACTGTTCGAAGGCCTGTCGGTACAGGCTGGTGTAGTCACGTGTGGGTTGTGCGTATCCCATACTGCAGATTCTTAACATGGGTCCAGCCGGCATTCAATCGTAGAAGCGAATTGTGGAGCCCCACGGCTTAACAGTCGTGGTCCCTGTTGTGTCTTCGGCGGAACCCGCCGAAGCAGCCATTTCACGCTGCGAAGGCCGGGCGCCAAGGCTTCGGCTCGCCGCCCAGAGGCTCGGCCGACGGGTCGGAGGACACCCACTGCGCATTCCTCTACAGCGTGACAGCTGTGGCTTCCTGCGGAGGTGGGTGAACGAGACGCGAGACGATCAGGCTGCGGCACTGGCACGATCCTGACCCATGAGCGAAGCAAGATGGGCGTGGCACATCAAGATTGACTCCCACCAGATGCGCTCGCTCCGCCATCGATTGACTCAGCCCATCAGGTGATGCGTCCCGGCAACCAGCTCCTCGCTCGGCTTTTCCCACCCAGGTCTTTTCCGGATGCATCTCTCGCCCTTCGATACGACTCAGGGTCATGAATATGTCGAACGGTGGGGCGTGAACTGAACAGTCGGCGGACATGTGGACGCTAATCGGATCGGAGCAAGGGGGTTCAAACTATCGATAGACAAAGACATCCATCTGAATAGACTTGATCGGCGTGGCTTCCCCGTGCACCGAACTTGTTCTGCGGTGTCGCGGCTGAACAGCGGTTCGCCGCAGTGGAGACAGACGGTGGCCGGAATCTGCTCAACCCGTACCGGTTTGCCGTCGATGTCGAAGACCTCGCTGACCAGTTCCTGGCGGCCTTCGGTCTTCCCACACACATGACAGCGAAACATGGCTACCTCCGTCTGGCGTCATCATACCACTCTATGGATAACCTTAGCCTCAACCTAAACCTTGCCCTTGGTTCCCAGTTGCAGCCGATCGGGTTCCTGCCCTAGAATGTCAGCGCTATGACGACGAGCGTGATTAAGGATCCTGCCCAGTTTCCGGTCCTGAGAAATCTGCAGTTCTCTCCCATTAAGCAAGGAGAGGATCAGTTGATGGTGCTCTGGGATCCGAGCGGGCTGAGTCAAGAAAAGTTGGTGCTGCCGCTGAACTTCTTTTTCATCGTGCAGCATTTTGATGGAGAACATTCCATCCAGGAGATCGGTGCCCTGTATCTGAAACGGTTCGGCGAGTTTCTGCTCCCGAGCAAGGTCGAGCAGCTGGTGGCGGACTTGGACCGAAAGCTCTTTCTGGAAGGTCCAAGGACTGAGACCGCACGGCAACAGGCTCGGAGCGAGTATCGACAACGGCCGTTCCGTCCGGCGGTCTTTGCCGGACGAAGTTACGAAGCCGATGGCGCCAAGTTGCTGAAGCAGATCGATGGATTCTTCACCTCAAGTGAGGGGCCTGATTTTAAGCCCTCGGAGCAGAAGGGCAAGTTGATCAAAGGGCTCGTGGCCCCCACCTACGATCTCAAGCAAGCAGGGCCGGTCTATGCCTGGGGATACAAGGAGTTACAAGAAGCTCAGCAACCGGATGTCTATGTAATCATCGGCACCGCCCATGCCGGGCTCGAGCATCTGTTCGCCGTAACGGACAAAGATTTTGAAACGCCACTGGGCCTCGTCCCAACGGATCAAACGATTGTGCAGCGTCTCAAGGCCTTGGTGCCGGAGTGTATGGACGAAGAGATCGCGCATCAGTCCGAACATGCTATTGAATTTCAGCTGCCGTTTCTCCAGACGAGTGTCAACAAGCCCTTCACGATAGTTCCCGTTCTTTCCTCATTTTCAGCATCCAGCTTGAAGGAGGCAGCCGTTCAGCATTCCGTGGAACAATTTCTCACGGCCCTCCGGGATACCATTGCCGAGTCTGGAAGGACGGTCTGTATGATCGCGGCAGGAGAATTGGCCCATCTCGGCTTGCGCTACGGCGATCCTGCGCCTCCTACGGATTTTTCGTTCCACCGTTCCATGCAGCGGGACTTGGAAATGCTGAAGCATGTGGAGGAACTTAAACCGGCGGAGTTCGCAGCCTATATTCAGAGAGAACAGGATCAGCGTCGCATTGCTGGCTTCTCACCCATCTATAGCCTGCTCCGAGTGATCCAAGCGGAAAAAGGGCAGGTCCTTCGCTACGACCGCGGCATCACCGACCAGTACAATTCTACCGTGACCTACGCCAGCCTCGCATTTTTCTGATAGAGGCAGCTCAGCCCCAGATCATTTCTTGGTTTGTAATAGAGAAACATCACTCTCCGGAGAGGTCTTAGAGGGACGCGTCTCCTGATCAAAACTCAGTTCCATTGTCCCATCCTGCCCCAATCTCGCAGCACTGAGCGTCTAATAAGTTAGACAGTAGTAACTACATGATTTGTATGGATCTATAGAGATTCTGCCTGCAAGGTGTCTTCCTCTGTAGAAAAGTTCCACAAAGTCTTGTGAGTGGTGTTGCGAACGCGAGGTAACCACAACCTCTTGTATCTATTGAAAATTCTCAATCCATTTGATCGTTTGTACAAAAAGGCACGGTGATTGCTGACAAGCATTGTTGCTGGTGAAGGTCTGGGTGATTTTGGACCGGCCTCCGAATGACCCATTCCTTCGCAAGAAGGAACCCTTCACCAGCTCTTTATCCCTCAAGGGCACTTGAGGCCGGAGTCATGCTGGAGGCCGGTGTTTCAATATTCTATGGAGTGTGTATGGAGGGGTGTCAAAAATACACCTCAGCCGTACTGAGGAGCTTGACATCATTTCTGTCAAACGGCTACATAGCATGATTTGAAAGTGGGATGAACTGAAATAGCTAATATTAAATAGTTAAGGTGATAATACAGCGAGAATCGATGTTGAAGTGAGAGAGGATCCATAAGCGTTTTTCAATAAAGATCATCCGCTCAAAGGGATGAATCTAAGCGAGGGGAGGCCAAATATGGGAGTGTTGTCGTTTAAACCTTTTAAAGGGCTGAGGCGATCAGGTATCGCACGGATGCTCCAGTCGGTCGTGATGGCTGGGGGTCTGATTGCGGCGCCGGGATTGTTTGCTGCCGAGTCGGGGGGTGCTCCTCATGGGGGGCACGCGACGCCGGTGGCGATGCCAGGCTGGGCCCAACAGCTGAAGGGTCAGACGGTGGTTGAGAATGCCATCGAAGGGCGCGCCGACAACGCGCAAAAGATGGAGATGCAGCATCATCGCCTGATGGAGAAGCTTGGACAGCAGGCTCAACATGATGCGCAGGTGCAACAGACGTCCGGTGCATTCAACGATATGTCGATGATGCACCAGTACATGGGGCAGGACGGAAGCAGCTTCCTCCTCATGACGGATGCAGGTAAAGGTGAACCGGTGTTGAGCTCGGGAGGGAAGTGCCCTGCCGGCGTGCCGGTGAAACAGTTCGATGTGTCGATGATCAACATCGAGATCACCTTGAATCGTTGGCTCGATTTTTATCCGGGCTACATGTACGTGCTGACGGAAGATCTTTCCAAGGCCCGTGCGGAAGAAACAAAAAATAAAGAGGCCCGGGAGAAGGACGGGTATGATCCAGGTGCCGTCACAACCGGATTGCAGGGTGACGTGATTCAGCCGCTCGTCATGCGGGCAAACCCTGGAGATTGCGTAAAGATGACGTTGCGCAATCAAATGGAAGGTGAGGATGGGAGTCTCTTCATTCAAGCGTCCAGCATGGTTGTGAGCTCGACCGGGAAGCCGGCGACCACCACGAACCCAGAATCGATTGTGGCGCCGGGCAAGGCTCAGGAATTTGAATGGTATCTTCATCCCCAGATGCAGGAGGGGGTGCGTCAGTTCCATTCCTTCAGCCATGACCGCGAACTGACAGTGTTGGGGCTCTTCGGGGCCTTTGTTGTGGAGCCGAAGGGCTCCAAGTACGTCGATGCGTTGGGAAGTGGAGGGCCTGCACCTGAGGTGAAAAGTGGCTGGCAGGTCAATATCGACAACGGGTCAGGACCGGATTTCCGTGAGTTTGTGCTTTTCTACCATGAGATCGGAGACGAAGCGTTCCGACCATTGAACAAGAAGGGCGATTTTCTTCCACAGCGTGACCCGCTGACGGATGCGTATCGTCCTGGTGGTCGTGCGATCAACTATCGCAGCGAGCCGTTCGGGATCGATCAGATGCATCTTCAGCACGAGTACTTCGGGTTCGAAGATGAATCAATGGCCTACAGCTCCTATACGTTCGGTGATACGCCGACCACGATCGCCCGTGGTTATTTGGGCGATCCGGTCAAGTGGCGGGTGGTTCATGGTGGTTCCGAAGTGTTCCATTCACACCATCCTCATAGCGGGACGATTCGGTGGCAGCGGAGCCCGGGCACTGAGCCCAACAATCTTTGGGCCATGGGTGCGGATGGTCCGGTGAAGTATCCCATCGTCAGGACGAAGTCTGATCGTGTAGACGTGGAAGTCATCGGTCCATCGGAAGCGTTGGACCTCGAGCCGGAATGTGGCGGCGGCGGCTGTCAGCATCTGGCCGGTGAGTTTCTCTATCACTGCCACGTCGCACATCATTATGTGGCCGGCATGTGGGGGTATGGTCGTTTCTACAATACGCTCCAAGTTGGTGCGGCTCACACGGACAGCATGCCGGATCTCCGGGAATTGCCGGATCGTCAAGGCCGGATGAAGCTTGGTGTTTCGTCCGATAAGCTGATCGGGACCACAGTCGATTGGTTTGGAAAGACGTTCAAAATCGTTAATGCGGGTCAGAAAACGAACTGGAAGTCTGATCCAGTCGTGGTGAACATCAAGGATTGGGTTGAGATGTTTGTCCCGGCACAAGGAAAGCCGGGCCATACCGATGATGAAAAGGGGCAGATCCTTTCCTATGATTCAACGGTGTGGGATTGGAAGTGGGACGGAAATATCGCGCGTGGTGAACGTGAAAGTACCGCGCAGAATCCAAAATATGCATGGGCGGCCAAGTGGGATGACAGCACCAGGCCTGCCATCCTGTTCGACCCAACCACCGCCAAGATGGCGTGGCCGTTGTTCAAGCCGCACTTCGGCAAGCGTGTGCCGTTCTCGGCAAACCATAGCGGCGCGCCCTGGTTAGAGCCGATTCACCAGGATGAAAATGGTGAGCGGACCTCCGAGCCGGCCAAGCCTGGCGAGCAGGGCCGATGGAGCCTCTGCCCGGAGAATGCGAATCGTAAGCACTACAACATCCACTTCGTTCGGATGCCAATCACTCTGGCCAAGAAGCAGGGGAAAGAGCCGGCCATGGTCGACAAGGACGGCTTGATCTACGTGCTTCATGAAGAAGAGCGTTTGACCAGAGCGAATGACGATCTGAAGCTCCCCGCAGTCATTCGTGCCAATGTTTATGACTGTGTGGATGTGCTGCTGACGAGCGAGTGGGACGACGACGACTACACGAATTTCCAGTCGTCCAAGATCAACATCCATCCCCATTTCTTCCAGTTCGATACGGGGAACTCGGATGGTGTCATCTCAGGGTTTGAATATGAGATGTCGGTGCGGCCGTTCACCATGTGGGGGAAGAAGACCAAGCATGGGTTGCCGGCGCCGATGGTGGCGAAGCTTGAAGGTGCAGTAAAGGCGGGAGCCAAGTCGTTCAAGATCAAGATGGCTCCTGGTGCTACGCCCTTCCATGTCAATACTGAAGTCATGGTCGGCATGGATTGTTTGGAGAAGGGGAACGACCCGACGGCCTCGTTGCCACGGGACAAGAGCTGTCAAGAGGTTGTCCGGATCAAGGAGATCAAGGGTAATCAGGTGACCTTCCATAAGCCGCTGAAGCACAATCACCCGGCGGGCGACTTGGTATCGCCGGAGTTTGTCCGCTATCGGTGGTGGGTCGATGTGGATATGGGCACCGTGTTCTGGCATGACCATGCCTTCGGCGCGACGACCTGGCCCCATGGCGGATTCGGCGTCACGATCGTGGAACCGTTCGGATCCACCTATCATGATCCGAAGAACGGCAAGTTGGTCTACAGCGGCCCGATTGCAGACATTCATAGCAACGAGCCGATCGGGGCGGGCGTGAGTGGGAGTTTCCGTGAGCTGATGGTATCGATCCATGACACGGTGCCACATACCGTGAACGTGATCGAGGCCGGTAATCCTCCAGGACAACCGGTAGAGGTTGCTCTGGAAGCTGGGAAGACCGTGTCGTTCCAGATGCCGGAAAAGATCCTGAATGCGCCGAACAAGTACATCAACGGCGGAACGCATACGACCGGCAGCGGCTTCAATTTCCGCGCGGCTCCGTTTGCACAACGCCTATCTAATAATCCGGATACTTCGAAGCTGTTCAGCAGCGCCATCCATGGAGATCCTGGCACGCCGTTGATTCGTGCGTACACAGGTGACACACTGGTAGTCCGCCTGTTGCACCAGCTCATGAATGAGTCCCACGTGTGGACCATCTCCGGTCATACCTTCCTCACGGAACGATATGCGGCGGATGCCAATCGGAAGAACTCCATTCATGTTGGAATCGCCGAACGGTACGATTTGGTCACAAAGGCAGGTGGATTCCAAGGTATGCCTGGTGACTATATCCACTTCAATGGTAGAAGTTCACACTTCGCGGAAGGTGGATGGGGGATCTTGCGGGTACTGGATAAACAAGTGCCCGACCTGATGCCTCTGCCCAAGGGAACCAATCCTTTGAGCATCCCTGCCACGCCGAGCTCAGTTTGCCCGGCGGATGCACCGGTCAAGAACTTCAGTGTGGTGGCATTGGATCGCCCGATGAAGTTGAATCCGAAAGCGCCGGATGCAATTGAAGTGGATTTCGAGCGGAAGATTGAAATGACCATGCCGGAAGGCAAGATCTTCGCGCTGGAAGGAGAAGCCACGACGGTGTCCAGCGGTGCGACACCGCATCCGCTGACGCTACGTGCCAATTTGGGCGACTGTATCAAGGTGAACTTGACGAATAAGATGAAGGCGAGCCGGGCATCGTTCTTCGCGCCTGGATTGGCCTTTGATCCGAGGGACAGCCAAGGGTTGAACGTCGGCAACAATGGCGGCGACCAGACCATTGGTCCGGGTGAAAAACGTCAGTACACCTATTATGCTCATCCGTCGAACAAGGAGACGACCTCCTTGGTGTGGGACGGCGGTAATATCGTTGTCAACCCACGGAACGGATTGTATGGCGCGATCATCATCGGCCCGCGCGGGTCACAGTATCGTGATCCTGTGAGCGGTGCAGATGTCTCACAGAAAAACGCCTGGCGGGCGGACGTGATCGTGGATACGACGCTGCCGGATAACGTCGGGAAACGGAACTACCGTGACGTGGCCCTCTTCTTCCAAGATGAGGACAACATCATCGGGACGGCATTCATGCCGTACGTGCAGAATGTCGCGGGCTTGACGTCGGTGAACTACCGCGCAGAGCCGTACAAGTTCCGTGAAGATCAGGGCTGTTCGCTGGGGAAGATTTTCCAGCCTTGTGTCGTGGACAAGCCGGAAGATCCAGTGACGCCGACGATCGAGGCGCACGCAGGCGACGCGGTCAGGATTCACGTGATCGGCGCCAATAGTGAGCAAAACGGGATGTTCGGAATCGAAGGCCATGAGTGGCCGATCGAACCCTACATGCCGGGCGCTGATATGATCAGTGTCGTGGAGTACGCTGGTTCCGAAACCCTCGATGTCTTCCTTCGGGGCGGTGCGGGTGGTCCGTACCGTCAAGTTGGTGACTTCGTGTGGTCGAATCAGCGGCTGCCCTACACGCAGTCCGGGCAGTGGGGCTATCTCCGGGTATTGCCGGCTGGTGATACACGGATACAACCACTGGGCGCTTTTGGAGCGGCAGCCAAGCGGGCTGACTCGGCACCGCAGCCCAAAGCAACTCCGACCGCAATGAAATAGCGGAACGGAGAGAGTATCGTACAAGTGGGGGAACCGCCTGTTTCACGCGGTTCCCCCACTTGCGTTTTGAATGACGGTAGCTCTATCGTGGTGGATGATCACACTGAAAAATCAGGATGGACAAGGAGTGATTATGAACATGGTGAAGTGTTGGCAATTCATCGTCGGGTCGATCATCCTCGCGGTGGGCAGTCAGGCTGCGGCGTACCAAGAATACACGGTTTCAGACGGTGGAAGTATCATGGGAACTGTCTACCTCGGGGGGCAGGTTCCGAAACCGAAAGGCTATAATCTGACAACGCTGCCCGATCCCTTTTACTGCGGCCGCATTTCTGATGGGCAGGGGTGGCGAATCTTGCAACCGTTCAATGTGGGTACCGGTGGAGAATTTCGAGAAGTCGTGGTGTATCTCGAAGGGGTGGAGAAGGGCAAGCCGTTTGATGAGACGAGCACCCCTCAAGTTGAGGCCAAGGACTGCTTGTTTCTTCCGTTCACCATGGCGGTGCGAGACGACAAAACGGTGACTGTCGTCAATATGGATCCTGTGATGCATGATATTCAGGCGTACGAAACGTCGAATCTTGGCGCACGAGTCCTGTTCAATGTGCCGCTACCGATGAATCCGCAGCACCCACGAAACTTCAAGGACCGTAGCGATGCGGCGATGTATCACAAACACATGGCCGGGGCTCCAACGAAGCAACTGGTGAATCTCAGCAAAGGGCGGCGGATCTTTGTGATGCAGTGCGGGTTTCATGCCTATATGGAGAGTTGGGGGATCGCGGTGAGCAATCCTTACTTTGCCAGGACGGACGATGAGGGGCGATTTGCCATCACCAATGTTCCTCCAGGGACCTATAAGTTGGTCGTTTGGCATCCGTATGTACGGACACCGATTGAGCAAACCATTACTGTGCGTCCCAAGGAGACTATGGAAACGACGCTGATGGTCCAGGCTCCAACCGGTCGACTCTATGCCAATGAGGTCTTAGAGCATGACTATGTCCGCTACAATGTGACGGAAGAAGCGCAGAAAGAAATCGATCCCATGATCCAAAAACAGAGACGCTAAGGGGTGGTCGGATTGAGTCAGGTTGAGGGGCAGGCTCCATCACTCGTCAGCCTCATGCGATACCCATGGATCATCGTCTTGTGTAGCCTGCTGGGGCTCATTCCTGCTCTGGTCAGAGCAGATCACGAAAGCTCCAAGCAGCCGCCTCTATGGACTCCACAAGATGAAGCTGAGCGATTGGGAGCGATGGAGGTGCCGGGTGGAATGGTATCGGTCCCGGCAGGATCGTTTCTTATGGGGAGTGATCCGCGAAAGGATCGTGCCGCCGGTCCGCAGGAACAGCCACAGCACGAGGTCTATCTCGACCCCTTCAGGATTGACCGGTTTGAGGTGTCAAACGTTGAGTATCTTAGATTCGTCCTCGGGACGGGAGCAGATTGGCCGAAGTTCTGGCGAGAGAATCCCTTTCCGGAAAAGGCCGCCCTCCATCCCGTGATCAACGTGAGCTGGTATGAAGCCGACGCATTTTGTCGCTGGGCCGGCAAACGGCTTCCCACAGAAGCCGAATGGGAGAAGGCGGCACGTGGGGCGGACGGTCGAATTTTCCCCTGGGGGAACGAGCCGGCCGGTTGGATCAAAAGTAATATCGCCCACCCTGGGTCGAAGCGAGGATTCAAGTACCCGCCGCTCGCCAATATCAATCGCTATGACAAAGGTACCAGTCCGTACGGTGTGTATCAAATGGCGGGTAATGTCAGCGAATGGGTATCGGATTGGTTTGATCCGGAGTATTACCGGCATGGTCACGAGAAGAATCCGCAAGGGCCCTCCACCGGAGAACTGAAGGTCTTTCGCGGAGGGTCATGGAACGAAGATCCAGAGGTGGCTCGTTCCGCCGGTCGCAATGGCGGTCCACCTGATCGAGAGAGTTACTTGACGGGGTTTCGCTGTGCGCAGTCAGGACATGATGGAAATGCCGAGGCATCGAATATCGGCCGAGATGGTACTGCACCGACCGTGATGCGACTTTCCGAGTGACGGTCGATGCGGCGATGAGTTTTCTTTGAGGCGTAGGGAGGGGAATGATGAGGGGAACAGGGGGCAACACACGGGGTTGGGCAGGTCGGACTCTGATCTCAATCGGTGTCCTTGCGGTTATGTCCAATATCGCCTGGGGGTTGGATACGCAGGACATCACGGTGGAGTGGACGGAAGCCGGAAAGAAGCTAGCCGTGGAACGCGTGGCCAACTGGAAGACGAAAGGGGAAATGATCTTGGTGCCTGCAGGAGAGTTTCTGATGGGCAGCGATAAGAAGACAGATCGGCTGGCCTATCGGAGCGAGATCCCACAACGACAGGTCTATCTGGATGCGTTCGAGATCGGTAAGTACGAAGTGACGGCGCTCGAATATCTAAGATTTGTATTGGCCACCAACCGAGCCCCCCAACTCGATTGGCGCTATGATGGAGGCAACTTCCAAGAGTCGATGGCCCACCATCCGATCATGCATGTTACTTGGCATGACGCCGACAACTACTGTAAGTGGGCAGGCCAGCGGTTGCCGACAGAAGCGGAATGGGAGAAGGCGGCGCGCGGGGTAGATGGTCGGCTTTTTCCATGGGGTCAGGAGTATGCGGGACCGACGCGGGCCAATTTCGGACGGACGGGTCTTTCAGGGCCTGTCCGGGATCGTCCTGAACGATTGCTACTCTACCCCCCGATTATCTCGGTCGATAAGTATGAGAATGCAGTCAGTCCCTATGGGCTCTCTCAGACGATCGGTAACGTCGCAGAGTGGGTGTCCGACTGGTACGATCAGGACTACTACAAGAAAGCGCCGGATCGAAATCCACAAGGGCCGGAAACTGGAACACAAAAAGCATTTCGCGGCGGCGGTTGGATGGACAGCACCACAACGATGAGAGTCGCAATGAGGAACGGGACCGATCCGAACACGAAGATCAATTGGCTGGGATTTCGTTGTGCCAAATCGGTGACCGAGGAGCCGTCATCGGTGAAAACGTCTCATGTCCAACAGGCAAGCCCACTTGTGGAGTCAGAGCACTGAGTCATCGCGTCGTGCAACATGGGTATCCGCTGGTTGTAATGGGCCAATCAGGCAAGGAGCGTATATGTTTGTCACCGGGCTTGCTTCCTACATGACCCGCGCCGGTTTACCAGAACTGCGGCTTGTCGCGTTCCTGCTTGCTGTTGTCGTTCCGTCTGGATTTCCGCAGCTGAGTGAGGCAGTACCAGGAGGAAAGACGGAGGTTCTGCCTGTGGAAAAGGCTGCGCCCGCTGCAGTGGTCATCGAGGCTGCCGGGACTGAGCAAGAGTTGAGGCGCCAGATGAGAACAAAGACCGGTGTGTCGGAATTGGAAAATGGTGCAATTCGGTTCTCGCAGGCACCAACGGGAAGTTATGGGTTCATTGCTCCCAAGCAGCTTGGGATGGCGTTAGTGACGCAGAGTCCGGATTTAATGTTGGAGCGGATGTCTTCCTCGTCTGGATCCTATGAAATTCATAAGCTCGCCGATGGGAGCGGACTCCTGGTTGGTTTTGTGGGAAACGAGACTGTTCCCCAGATCAGGGCGGGCGAACGTCCGAAAAGCGTACGACTGTCGCTGTATTCAAATCCTTCCGGTAGCGCCACGATTATTGCCGCAGTTCCGCTCATCAAGCTCATGGTGGACCAAATGCCGCGCCAGAGTGAGTCTCACAAACGAGATGGACCCGTTGTACTCGATATGGATTTGCAAGGCACCGCCAACAGAAAATCACCCGTCGCGAAGTAGCCACTGGAGTTGCGCGATGGTCGCGATGAAAGCCTTGACACTGCAGGTGAAGTTAAGTATGGTGCAGTCCTCAGTTTTTCGTTTATTGATGTCAATTTCAGATGTAACTCATCAGTGAGGTTTGCAGCCTAATCAAAGAGTCTTCATTGAATTCCCCAAAATAATCAAGAGAAAGGGTGGGTTGCTTCGGTAGCCGCCCCGACTCACTATTCAACTTAGCAAGGAGGTCGGTCCATGCTTTGTTTCGGTTCACCTTACAATAGACTCTTGCGCTCGCTCGCTGGTATCGCACTTCTCGTGATGCCGGCAGTGACGAATGCCGAGAGCTCTTCGCATGTCGCGATGAATCATCAGCTGCCGGCTTGGGCTGAACAGCTCAAGGGGCAGACGATTGTTGAAGATGCGATGTCTGGCCGCGCAGATCGATCTGCAAAGGTTGAACAGCAGCACCAGCGCATCATGGATCATATGTCCAAGGATCCGCAGGTGCAGGCGGTGAATACCGGCATGTACAACACGTCCGCGATGATGCACCAGTACGGAGCTGGCGGGCAGGATCTGCTGCTCATGTCTGATCCTCGGGTAGAACCAGTGGCTGCGACTGGAGGCGGGAAGTGTCCGGCTACTGCGCCAGTGAAACAGTATAATGTTTCCGCGATAAACGTCGAGATCACACTCAATCAGTGGCTCGATTTTTATCCCGGCTACATGTATGCGTTGGACGAAGATATCGACAAGGTGAGGGCTGAGGAAACAAAGAACAAGGAAGCACGGGACAAAGAAGGGTTTGATCCAGGGGCGGTAATTCCCGGTGTGCAAGCGCAGTGGATCCAGCCCTTGACGATCCGTGCGAATCAGGGCGATTGTGTGAAGATTAAGCTGAGCAATAAGTTGGAGGGTGGCGAGGAAGTCAGTCTCCATATCCACGGTTCGTCGATGGTTGTGAGTAAGACAGGAGCGGCGGCCACCACGAGTAACGCTGATGCCATCGCTGCCAAGGACAAGCCGGTGGATTTGGAATGGTACATCCACCCTGATCTGCAGGAGGGCGTTCGTCAGTTTCATACATATAGCAACGATCGTGAATTGACGGTTATGGGCATGTTCGGTTCTTTTGTCGTGGAACCCAAAGGCTCCACCTACTGGGAACCGCTCGGAACTGGAGATGCGACTCCGGCCACCAGTGGCTGGCAGGTTATGATCAAGAACGGAACCGGTCCTGACTTCCGTGAATTCGTGTTGTATTACCACGAAGTCGGCGACGAAGCCTTCCGCCCGCTCAACAAGAAAGGCGATTTCTTGCCGCAACGTGATCCGTTGACGGATACGTACCGTCCAGGTGGCCGCGCGATCAACTATCGAAGCGAGCCGTTCGGTATCAACAACATGCACTTACAGCATGAATACTTCGGGTTTGAGGACGAGTCTATGGGGTATAGTTCCTATACCTTCGGCGACCCCTCTCCAACGATCCCTCGCTCCTACATCGGTGACCCGGCGAAGTTCCGTCTGGTTCACGGTGGGTCTGAAGTGTTTCATAGTCACCATCCGCATGGTGGATCCATTCGATGGCCACGGAGCCCGCGAGCCATTGATGACATGAATCTCTGGGCCACGGCGATGAATGGTCCGGTCAAGTATCCGGTCATCCGCGCCAAGACCGACCGCGTCGATGTGGAAGTTGTCGGTCCGTCCGAAGCCTTGGACCTGGAGACAGAGTGCGGATCCGGTCTTTGCCAACAGTTGGCCGGTGATTTCCTGTTCCATTGCCACGTGGCGCATCATTACGTTTCCGGTATGTGGGGATACTGGCGTGTCTACAACACCATTCAGCAGGGCGAGATGCGGAACGATGTGATGCCGGATTTGCGCGAACTGCCGGATCGCAAAGGCCGTATCAAAACACCGATTTCATCGGACAAACTCGTCGGTCAAACGGTTGATTGGTTCGGTACTCAGTTCAAGATCATCGAGAAGGGGAAGAGTAATTGGAAGGGCAATCCCGCCACGATTACGATCAAGGATTGGGTGGCGATGCAGTTGCCGCCGGCCGGGAAGCCTGGCCATAAGGAAGACGAGAAGGGGCAGATTGTCTCCTATGATGCGACGGTGTTGGATTGGGCTTGGGAAGGCAATCGTGCGATGAGCGAAAAGGAAAGTACGATTGTAAATCCTAAGTATGTCTCAAGCCATCCGGGTAAGCGGCATCCCATCATGTTTGAGCCGTTGACAGGGAAGGTGGCGTGGCCCCATCTCACCCCGCACTTTGGAAAACGGGTCATGTTTTCCCCGAATCACGTCGGGGCACCATGGTTGGAGATGATCCGTCGTGACGACAACGGCGAGGAGAGTCTCGATCAAGCCAAGCCCGGCGAGCAAGGGAATTGGAGCCTCTGTCCGGTGAATGCCGGGAGGAAGAGTTACAATGTTCATTTCATCAAGGTGCCGATCAAGATTGCCAAGGCGCAAGGGAACGAACCGGCCGTCATTGATCAGAACGGTTTGATCTACGTCTTGCACGAAGAGGAAGCTGCGGTTCGTGCCAACGACGATCTCAAGTATCCGTTGGTCGTACGAGGAAACATTTATGACTGCGTGGATTGGACGCTGACAAGTGAGTGGGATGACGATGATTATACGAATTTCCAGGCGTCAAAAATTAACACGCATTGGCACTTCCTCCAGTTTGATAATCAAGCGTCGGACGGTGTGATCACGGGCTTCTCCTATGAACAGTCCGTTCGTCCGTTCACGATGCTTGAGAAAAAGAATCCGAAGGGGCTTCCCGCGCCGATGAATACGGTGTTGACCTCGGCTGTGAA
>JAHBWO010000074.1 GCA_019636945.1 Nitrospira sp.
CTTCAGCGTCGATCGTGTGCGGAACGTGTTTGGAGAGGAGGGCTCAATATCCATAGGCCATCGTCGCAGATTCTAACGGATCAGACCGGCTATTCAGAGTCACAAGTATACACGGTGGGTAAGATCGTCCGGTATGGAAGGAATATGTCGGAATATGTTCAGCTTACAACGGAACTGGCAGGATATCGAATCATGAAGAAAATCAGTGATCGTAACCGACGGGAGAGAGCGCCTATGGTGGATTAGGCGGCCAGTTCCTCTTTCACGGCATCAAGCAGTTTGTTGATGTCGAAAGGCTTTTCAAATGCCTGGCGAGCCCCGAAAAGCTTTGCCACACTGAGGAAGTTGTGGTCGCCCTGGGCTCCTGTAATGGCAATCACTTTGGCGTCAAGGTATTCGCGGGTGAGCTGAAGCGTGGCCTCAAGGCCGTCCGTCTCCGGCATCAGAAGGTCCATAATGACAAGGTCGACGTGTTCCTTCTGGTAGAGGGCGAGTCCCTTGCGGCCATCCTCTGCCTCAAGCACACGGTGCCCGGCTTTTTCCAGAACGCCTTTGAGCAACCCTCTGATTGATTGCTCATCATCGATGACTAAGATAGTGGCCATTGGTGCTCGCTTTTATTGATGAATCGATCTTACCTGGGGGGCGTGAGACTGTCTAGAAATAAAACGATACTAGGCAATAGGTGCGAATGGGATCAGGTGACAGAGGGCCATTCAGTTCAGTAGTCTCCCTCTCCTGATCCGGGAACTGAGATATCGTTAGAGCATCGGCATTCGATCTCGTAGCCATTCTCTGCCGAGTTTTCCGGAGATTTCAGCCATCAGTCCGCTGAAATAATTGGTTGACCGAGCTTTTATTTTTTGTTACAAGCCTGCTGCTTTGAGTCTTCAGTTGTTCAACTTTTGGACATCTAGGTAGGAAGGTGTGTCCGTGAATAGAGCCGATCAGTCTACATGGGCTTGGACCCGTCGAGCGTTTCTTCAGGTTTCTCTGGTCGGGACTCTCTTGCTAAGTGGGCGGTTAGTTGGTCCGCAGCCCGTTCAAGCTCGTGAGCTTCCCGAAGGCAGGTTGACATTGGTAAACATCTGGACCGATGAGCGCTTGGAAGTGACCTATCGAGACGACTCCGGCACCTATGATCTTGCGGCACTTGATGATGTGAATTATCTTCTCCGCTGCCACAAGACTGGGGAGATCGGTGCGATTGATGTGCGGGTACTGGAGCATGTCAATCTGGTACAGAAAAAGCTGGGCACTCAGCAAGAGATCCATATCATCTCAGGATTTCGGTCTCCGGAATACAACGATCTTTTGGTGCGAACAGGGCAGCAAGCCGCCAGAAACAGCTTGCATGTGCAGGGGCAGGCTATCGATCTCAGTATTCCCGGTATTCCTCTGAAGAAGCTCCGCGAGGCTGCACTCGAGTTAAAGTATGGCGGGGTCGGTTCATATAGAAATTCGACGTATGTGCATTTAGACTCGGGGCCCTTCCGGTCCTGGTATCATTAGCACCCCAAACTTTCACTAAGGGTGGCACTCTCTCCTCGGGGCGCCACCTTCTATCTGTATTTATTGCGGATCCCTCCAGGGATCCGCGGCTTTCTGCTCCCACTGAAGAATTCCCCGCAGGTATCGCTCAAAGATTGTCGTCAAGGAACCATTTACCTGGGCGAGATGATGTCGAAGATCTGAATGGAACCGCGATCGTGGAGGTACAGATGTTTCTGGATCTCAAAGAGGTTCGGCTTTTGACGGCGGTTTTCTACCCTTGCCGCTTCAGCCAAAGAGCAGAAAGGGGCGGGAGTGTCATCGTCAGGGAGTAGGGGAACCCATGGCTCGGAGTTTGCTCAGCATGCAGCCCTCCACCGTTTCCGAGATTGCTGCCGCCGTAGGCGATGCCGTCAGTGTTGAGTAGTTCCCGATACCATCCCGCCTCTGGGACTCCGATGCGATAGCCATACCGGGGTACGGGCGTGAAGTTGCATACACAGACGATCGCTTCACCCATCTTTCTCGCCTTGCGAAGGTAGGCGATGACGGAGTTGTTGGAGTCGCTGAAGTCGATCCACTGAAATCCATCCCAATCAAAGTCGATCTCGTGTAACGCAGATTCCTGGCGATAGAGTTGATTCAGATCGTGGGTAAGACGTCGTAACCCGCGATGGGGCTCATGCTCGCAGAGATGCCAATCGAGACTGGTGTCATGGTTCCATTCCTGCCACTGCCCGAACTCGCTGCCCATGAACAACATCTTTTTCCCGGGATGGCTGTACATGTATCCATAGAGCAGCCGGAGATTGGCAAAGCGTTGCCACACATCGCCGGGCATCTTGTCGAGCAACGTTCGTTTGCCGTAGACCACCTCGTCATGAGAGAGGGCAAGGATAAAATTCTCACTGAAGGCGTAGAGCAAGCCAAACGTGATTTGATTCTGATGGAACCGCCGATAGACGGGGTCGTACTGGAAGAACGCTAACATGTCGTGCATCCATCCCATGTTCCACTTGAACGTAAACCCGAGTCCTCCCGTGTAGGTCGGACGCGAGACGCCTGGCCACGACGTCGATTCTTCTGCAATGGTGATGGTTCCGGGAAATTCTCGATGGACGAGGACGTTGAGTTCTTTGAGCAGTGAGACCGCGCCAAGATTTTCTTTTCCGCCGAACTCATTAGGAATCCATTCACCATCTTTTCGTCCATAGTCGAGGTAGAGCATGGACGCCACGGCGTCGACACGTAATCCGTCGATGTGATACTTGTCCAGCCAGAAGAGGGCGCTGTTCAGGAGAAACGTCCGCACCTCGACACGGTCGTAGTTGAAGATCCGGCTATGCCAATCGGGGTGGTACCCCAGGCGTGGGTCGGCGTGGTCATAGAGATGTGTCCCATCAAAAAGCGCCAATCCATGAGGGTCATCCGGAAAGTGCGCCGGCGCCCAGTCAATGATGACGCCAAGCCCGGCTTGGTGAGCCCTATCCACGAATGCCATAAATCCCTGTGGTTCGCCATATCGACTGGTGGCAGCAAAATACCCGGTTGATTGATAGCCCCATGATCCGTCGAAGGGGTGTTCCGTGATCGGGAGCAGCTCGAGGTGGGTGTAACCAAGCTCCTTGGCATAGGGAATGAGCTTCTCCGCTAGTTCGTGGTACGTCAGCCACCGATTGTTTTCCTCCGGCACCCGCATCCACGATCCCAAATGTACTTCATAGATTGAAAGAGGAGTCGTAAGCGGATCTCTCGTCGATCGCATTGTCATCCAGATTTCATCCCGCCACCTGTAGGTGGACACATCGCGCACCACTGAGGCTGTCCGTGGGCGAAGCTCGCTGGCGAAGGCATAGGGGTCAGCTTTGAGCAGGAGAGCGCTGTGCTCCCTAGATCGAATCTCGTATTTGTACAGGGTCCCTTCCTCGAGATCTGGAATAAAGAGTTCCCAGACTCCGGTCGCTCCACGGTTTGCCATGGGGTGGAGGAGCCCATTCCAGTCATTGAAGTCCCCGATGACACTGACACGGGCGGCATTTGGAGCCCAGACCACAAAGTGTACACCGCAGGTGCCTGCGACGGTGCGGATATGGGCACCGAAGTGTTCGTAGGCTTTGAGCAATGTACCCTCGGCAAACAGGTGCAGGTCGAAATCCGTCAACAGCGGAGAAATGGCATAGGGATCGGATATTTCCGTGACAGCACCGTCGAGGTGTGTGATGCGAAGTCGGTATGCGGGGATGGACGTGGTGTCCGGAAGCAGCGTCTCATAGAGACCCTCTTCGTAAATGCGTGTCATGCGCCATAAGACGGAATTGGAGAGGAGTGCAACTTCCTTGACGCCCGGCTGCCAAGCTCGGAACGCAAGGTGAGGGCGATCGTTGAGCAAGATGACATGGGGGCCAAGCACCGAGTGCGGATCCCAATGCGTCCCAGCTCTGAGCCGATCGACATCATCCCGTTGAACGGTTGGCTCGTTTGACATAGACCTATCCTACTGACGACGACTCTGATTAGGAAGGAGAAAATGCGATTCTCTAGGACATCTGAGGCTCAGCCATCCTGCCTGCCGTTGTCGACCACATTCTCTATGTGGATTCGATGAATTGATTGATTCTTGATCTCGCTCTATCACCGCACCTGGAGATTGCCGACTATGCATATTGGTTTGTCAGGCAGATGTCATTCCGTTCTGGTTGGCTTTGGGGCTTGCTTAGAAGGCAACGGTACCATCATCGGAGCAAATGCCAATATCGTGATTGTGGATCTTGTTAGGAAGGCCGACTAGCGGACTATCTTTGGGTAGATCTTTAAGATGGCTATTCGACCACGGTGGGATCGGTCGCGCTTGGTGCAGGTCGCCTTTGGCTGGTGTTTCTGTGCTCGATCGACTACAGCCCATAGCCAGCCGCTCGAACAAGCGGATTGCTG
This sequence comes from Nitrospira sp., assembly GCA_019636945.1. Taxonomy (GTDB): domain Bacteria; phylum Nitrospirota; class Nitrospiria; order Nitrospirales; family Nitrospiraceae; genus Nitrospira_D. Next base: position 4,423 of record JAHBWO010000074.1, read on the forward strand.
AGCCCGATCGAGATGAATCACGGCTTATCTGTGACGGCCAGACCAAGCGTTCCATCACTCATTGTGCGGATATGCAATGCATTGACATCAGCAAACACTCCGATGCCTTGGACCGACTCTACGGTTCCATGCATCGAGACGGATGGGCTGAGTGTTCGATTCAGTGTGGTGGCCAGTAGGCTTCGCACACGGTCCGTGGCCGCAGTCACTCCGAGAATGGATTCGCTGGCGATCAGATCTCGAAACGTCGAGAGGTCGAGCCAGGTGGCCGTCTTCTGTAAGATCGCTTCTGTCTCGATGTCATAGCGGAGGCCGCCGATAGAAACCGTCTGTGTGAGGGAGCTCATTTCTGGTTTTCCGACAAAATACACGTGACCGACTGCGTCTCCCGAAAAATCAACACGTACCACCACTTGGTTGCCGCCGTTGCCAAAGACTGCGGCATTAGTCACGACTATGAAATACCCTTTCGTGGAAACTCGTTTTCCTGTGAGCCGGTTCGTAAGACTCTTGGAGAGTGACGGATAGTCCAAGGGGATGTCGGTGATGACGTGGAATCCCGTTGGAGTGAGCCTGTTTGCAAGTTTTGTAGGCAGTGAGCCATAGAGTTGGGTGTCGGCGGTGCCGTGGAATCCGGTAGAAGTCGGCGGAGTATCAAGTGGTGGAAGGGCTGCACCTCCAGCTGGTGGTTCCTGGCCGAAGATGATGACCGGTTTTGCGGTAATGTGGATCGTGTCATCGACCACGGGGCCGGCTCCCGAAAAGCCACTGTGGCGGACTTTGTCGATATTGAACTGGAGCCAGGCATCCGGCTCCAACTTGATAGGGCTGCGCAATGTATTCCAGGCATCTTCCACCTGAGACTTCACCGTCAGTGTATTGATACGGGAGACCGTGCGGTTGAGTCCTCCTCGAACGAGGTCTGCCAGCCTCTGCCTGACTTCCTGCGCCACGTCAAGATCCGCAACTCGTATTTGGCAGGGATCACTGGGGCTCACGGCTACGCTGGCGACCGATGCAGACAACCCATACGTCGGAGTCAGCTCAGTCGCGATACTCCCGTGCACGGTGGCTCTTCGTGGCCAGTCATTGCCATCGCCACACTGAAGCGAAGGAGCTCCAATTTTATAGCGAAGGGCGGTGCCGATAAATATGTGGGAGCTGGACAGTTCGATCCCTTTCCACCAATCACGCAGAGCCAGGCCCGACTGTGAGCTGTTGCCTTGGTGGGCGCTGGAAGGGGCCAGCGCAAAATCGTCTCGCTCAGCATAGTATTTGTAGTCAGTGCCCTTGGGATGTCTGATGAAGCTCCCCCAATGGTCGAATTTCTTCGGGATTATGGTGTCATCGTTGGCAGCAATAAGAAACGGTGACAGATCGACATGGACCGGAACGCTGATACTGGATTCTTGGGCTGGCGAAGGTGGGTTTGGTATCGCGGGTAGGAGTTTCGGTGCAGGTGGATGAACAGTAGGATTATTCAGCGCGGTGCAGCTCGCCAGGGACAGCGCCAAGGGTATAACTATGAAAGATTTTCCGATCAATTTGGGAAACATTTGCTTTCCCCCTTTAGAGAGTCACAGGTCGTAAGGTTCGTGGATTCAAGCTGTCTTCAGCCTATGGAAGTGAGTCCCGGTGGCGAAGAAGCGGGGCTAGGATACCAGAAACACGCATGTGTTTGTCAGGCTTCAATTTAGGGAGCCGATAAGAGGTCTCGCAGCAGGTGGAGTGAGGATCGTAAAATAATTCGTAAGCCTATCTATATTGGGTAGTCGCTTGATTAAGAAAGAGAAGCAAGCGATCAGTGATGGTGCGCGAAGGTCTGGGCCTCGTGGTGTTGCTCTGCCAGCTTTCGGAGGTCGCAGTGTATGTCGTCGGGATCGCAGCACTCGGTTTCGAGTTGGATGGTCATATGTTTGATGCCGAACTCTGTGGTGATGCGGTGTTGAATCAGCTGGAGCAACTCCGGTGCCGTGTGATGCTGTACGATCATCACGTGACTGGTGAGCATGATCAGCCGAGGCTCGACCGCCCAGATGTGTAGGTCATGCACGTTCTTGACGCCGGGGATCGCCTCTATGGTTGCAGCCACATGAGATGTGCTGATGCCTGGTGGTGTCGATTCCAGCAAGACCTCCATCGATTCTTTAAAAATGGGCCAGGCTCCTCGGAGAATGACTCCGACGATCAGTAGGCTCACGAGAGGGTCCAGGGCCGTTAATCCTGTCAGGAGTATCGCGCCACCACTCACAATCACCCCGAGTGAGACCCAGGCATCTCCTAACATGTGCCAGAACGCACTGCGAATATTGAGATCGTCTTTTGCTCCATGTTGGAGCAAGAGGGCAATCGCCAGATTGGCGACGAAACTGATTGCCGCAATGACCATCACCCATCCACCGTCGACTGGAATCGGTTGCAGGAGCCGCTTGATGCCAACGAGCGCAATACCACATGCGGTCAACAAGAGGATGAAACTGTTCAGGAAAGCGGCAATGATCCCGGCTCGGTGATAGCCGAAGGTTCGACTCTCTGATGCGGGCCGTGCCGTGAGGAGATGCGCATAGAGAGCAAGAAAGAGGGATCCCTGGTCGACGAGGTTGTGGCCGGCATCGCTCATGAGGCCAATGCTATTCAGTATCCAGCCACCGATGAATTCCGCGGCAATGATCACGGCATTGATGGCTAAGGCCAATTGGAGTCGAGACCGGAGATGTGAGTATGATGCGAGTGCCGTCATATGAGACAGTGTCGCATGAGCGACCTACCGCGGCAAGTCTCGCCCACATTCTTCATGAACGCTTCTACTGCAACTACCGACACGTCGCTGTGCCAATATCCATCGCGTGTTGTTTGCCATTCGATAACAGTCAGGGCCGTGAACCTGCCGAATGGTGAAGCGTCTTAAGCTGGAACGATATACGATTTAGGTGCGATGCCTCACGAAATATGCGATCCTGCAGGTTGGTCCTACAACGGTGATCAGGACTCTGAGCTGGTTGATGAGACACGAGCCCTTATGAATAATATAGATAGGCTTGCCGGAGGATTGTGTGGAATGTCTGGCTACTGAATCGGTTGGGAGGAAAGACGTTCGCTCAGTACCGGATAGTTGACTTGATCCATCCCGGTGTTGCCGGTTGCAAGATCGGTTGCAATGACTCGCAAGATGATTCCCTCGGGGACTTCCTTCAATGACGGGACAAAGAACGGTGCTTCGAAGGTGCGACTCCCTTCATCATAAAACATCTGTAGTCGCTCGATGACCAGAGCACCGATCAAGACTTCACCATAAATGCGGACCTTCCGTGAGTCCCAGTCACCATGTGGACGAACCAGCGAACCGGACAGCGTTCTGACTGAGGCGCGAAGTTTCACATCGTCCTTCGCAATCAAGGCTTCACGAGGCTTGGGCCGCTCGATCTGGACTAAGTATCCATAGAGGTGCAATACGATGCCGTCCTCTGTTAGATCCTGTCCTGGAATCAGGAGAAGGGTCTTACTCGTCTTCTGAATTGAAGCAGGGAAGGACAAAGGTCCTTCAGCTGAGATTTCCACCGGCGTTGGTTTCTGAAGTTGTAACGTCGCAGTGAATGCGGCGGAAGGACGCGTGCTATAGATCGGTTCTTCCATCATGTGGGGCGTGCGCATGATTTGATTTTGATCGCCTGCTTCGCCCTGTTGGAAGCCGGTTGCCAGAATCTGGCCGGTGGCTATATCGGTGATCGTGACTCGAGCCCCACCAACTTCGCGACCTAACACCATGGCTCCATGTGCAACCACCCGGACGAGCACAGTCGTCGGGTAAGGGCCATTGAGCGGAATGTTGGGAGGGGTTTGGCTATGGGCTGAAATGGAGAGGCAAAAAGACAGGATGAGAAAGGTGATGAGCCTCACTGGGACGAAGGGGAATCTTGTCATTTCACCTTCGTGCCAGGATCCACTTCTTCTTGGATGGTGAGCAGCCCACGCACGTCCGTATCTCCCGCGGCCAGTACCATCCCTTGAGATTCAATACCCATTAGTTTAGCCGGTTTCAAGTTGGCCACGATGACGATCGTTTTCCCAACGAGTGCGTCCGGATCATACTTCTTGCCGATGCCGGCCACAATCTGACGCTGTTCGGTGCCTAGAGACACTTGCAACTTGATCAGCTTCTCTGATTTCGGCACCCGCTCAGCGGACAGGATCTTCGCCGCTTTAAGCTGAACTTTCATGAAGTCGTCGATACTTATCTGAAGCGGTGAGACCGGTGCGGGCGCTGCTGCTGGAGTTGCCTGGGCTGTCGGTGTCGAGGTCTGGGTGGCTGCGGCAGGAGTTGGTTCCGGGGTTGCTAGTGTGTCGCTCACTGGTTTAGCTCCTTGTTTCGATGACTCTTTCTTCTCTATCTTGGCGTTTTCTTTTAAGTCTATGCCAACGGTATCTGATGCGGCGATTTCAATGCGCGGGAATAGCGGGGTGCCCTTGGCAATCGGGAGATCGGCCACGGGGCTGTCCCACTCATAGGCGGAGGCCGGAAGGGTTTTGGAAAAGTCGACGCGGTAGCCGAGTTGCCGGGCCAGCTGTTCCATCGTTTGCGGCATAAAAGGATGGAGCGAGACGGCCAGCAGGCGCAGGGCTTGGGCGGAGTGATTGAGGACCGTCTTCAACTTCGGTGCGTCTCCCGGATTCTTGGCCAGCTTCCAGGGTGCGGCCTTGTCGATGTATTCGTCGCAGAGGCTGACGAGTTCACCGATCGCTTGCAAATTGTCGCGGAAGGCCAGCGCGTTGAAGCCATGTTCCAATGTCGCCGGCAATTGTGTGGCGGCTCGAGCAATCTTCTCTTCAAGCTCTGGTAGCGCAGGCGGTCCGCTTGCCGGAATTGTTCTGTCGGTGAAACGCTCGATCATTGTAAGGGTGCGGCTGAGTAGATTGCCGATGCCGTTGGCCAAGTCGCCGTTGATGCTGGTGACCATTGCGGCCTGCGAGAAATCTCCATCCTGTCCGAAGGGTACTTCTCTTAATAAAAAATAGCGAAACGCATCGACACCGAACTCATCGGCCATCTTGTTGGGATCGACGACATTGCCACGACTCTTGGACATCTTTTCACCGTCGACGGTCCACCAGCCATGGGCGAAGATGGTTTCGGGCAATGGCAGATTCAGCGCCATCAGCATGGTGGACCAATAGACGGCATGGGTGGTGAGAATGTCTTTCCCAACGAGATGGACATTCGCCGGCCAAAAGTCATGGCCAACTGATTTCTCACGAGGCAGATATTCCAATGCAGAAACGTAATTGACCAGCGCGTCGAACCAGACGTAGGTGACATAGTCCGTATCGAAGGGGAGTTCGATGCCCCAGGAAAGTCTGGATTTTGGTCTGGAGATCGACAGGTCGCTTAGTTTCTGGGTTTGCAAGAATCCCAGGACTTCATTCCGCCGTGACTCCGGGCGAATGAACCGATCGTGTTTCTTGATATGGTCGATGAGTTGGTCCTGGTATTGCCCCATTTTGAAAAAATAATTATGCTCGCTGAGCTTCTCGACAGGGCGCTTGCAGTCCGGACAAACGCCGTCGGCCACGTCTTTTTCTGTCCAGAACCGCTCATCGAACGTGCAATACCAGCCAGAGTAGTCGGCTTTATAAATCAGTTGCTTATCGAACAGCTCTTGAAGGTATTGCTGGACGACGTTCTTATGCTGAGCGTCGGTCGTTCTGATAAACGCATCGTTGGAGATGTTTAGCTTCCTCCAGAGGTTCTCGAATTGTGGTGCCAATTTGTCGCAGTGCATTTGCGGGTCAATGCCGGCTTTGGCAGCGGCCTGTTGCACTTTTTGGCCATGTTCATCGAGACCGGTGAGAAAGAAGACCTCGCGTCCACGCAGTCGCCAGTAGCGCGCCAGGACGTCAGCCGCAACGGTGGTATAGGCGTGTCCGATATGCGGGACATCATTGACGTAGTAAATCGGGGTGGTGATGTAGAATGTGCCGCTTGTCGACATACGCAAGGCAAGATATCAGGTTGGCGGCGCGTTTGGCTAGGTCGTGGCTCCGACCGGGACAATCCCGAGTGCCTCACGGAGGCGGAGAAACGTTGTCTCGATCGCCATTTGTACGTTCAAGTGTCGGGTGGCTTGCTGCGCGTGTTTTTCAATGTCGTTCAAGAGGGTCAGGAGAAGGTCAATGTCTGCTCGGCCGGCGAATCGTTTCAAGTGGGGCACTTGATCGAGATGAAGGATCTGATCGCGATCTCCATCTACGAGGACAATCACAAGGTCACGGATCCATCGCGTCAGCCAGCTCAAGGTCTCCGCTCCCCGGTCTGATTTGGCCAAGGTTTCAGACGCCGATAGGATGGTGGTGCTGGAGGTCAATGATTCGGGTTTCACCAATGTCAGGCACTCCTGTTGACGTGCGCGAACCTCTGCCACGTTCATGGTGAGTGCCTCTCCGATGCGGCTGTCGGTCAGCAGCGCCAGAAATCGAGCGTCATCGGGTGGAAGCTCTCGCTTGAGAATCAGTGCGGCTTCCACTTGTGTTCGAGCCGGGGAGGTAAAGCGAAGGGCTTGGCAACGTGACCGAATCGTGATGGGGAGTGCGTGGAGCCGACTGGTGACTAAGATAAACAGACTATGACCCGGAGGCTCCTCCAATGTCTTGAGTAGGGCATTGGCTGCGCCGATGGTCATTCGATCCGCATCATCAATCAGGCAGATCTTTTGCTCGCCGATAAGAGGCCGATAAACAAACTGCTGTTCGAGTTCTCGGATCTGCTCAATCTTGATTTGGGGTGTCGCCGCTTCCGCATCGGGCTCGATGACAAAATAATCGGGATGCGTCTGAGCCGCGACCTGCAAGCAAGAGCGGCATTGGCCGCAACTATCCGGGGACTCAGTGAGCACTGGGCGGTCACAATTCAAGACCTGCGCCAGCCTCACGGCGGTCATGCGCTTGCCAATGTGGGCATCGCCGTGGAAGAGATAGGCGTGAGCGAGTCTCTTATTGGCCAGACTAGCCTGGAGGAGAGAAATGGACTGCTCGTGGCCTGTAATCTCAGTAAACGGCATAGGCTATCGCTGTCGCAGCTGTTGTATGCGGTGTGCTGTGAGCCAACGGGTAATGACTTCCAGCACGTTCTGTTGGACGGACTCTAGAGGAAGAGAGGCGTCAAAGACAACCATGCGCCGGGGTTCTTGCCGGGCGAGGGTCCGAAATCCAGCTCGTACCTTCTCGTGAAACTGGGTTGCTTCTCGATCAAGACGGTTCTGGGAGGAGCGTTGGCTTCGCCGTCGCGTCAGTCCGATACGAACCGGCACGTCAAAGAGCAGCGTCAAATGTGGAACAAGTTTTCCGGTTGCCCACTTGTTCATCGTGCGCAAGATCCGGAGGTCCAATCCCCGTCCATAGCCTTGATAGGCCATTGTCGAGTCTGAGAAACGGTCGCATACGACGATCATTCCCTGTTGGAGGGCCGGCTTGATCACATGATCGACATGTTGGCGCCTGGCCGCAAGGATAAGCCACACCTCGGTTTCCGGAGCAATGGTTTCCGAGGAATGGTCGAGGAGGAGGCTGCGTAGTTGTTCGGCGAGAAGTGTCCCTCCTGGCTCTCGAGTGTGGAGGACGTGCCGGCCCTGTGCTGTCAGCCAGTCACAAAGTCTGCGGGCCTGCGTGGTTTTTCCGCTTCCTTCGCCGCCTTCCAGCGTGATGAAGAGACCGGATGATTTTTGTGTGGCAGGACTCATCGACTCTTTTCTTCGCACGCGTTTTTAAGAGCGGATCCTATGTCAGGTTGCGGGGAATAGCAAGGTGGACCTATTCAGGGATCCTTCTCGTTTGTGAGCATAACCCATTGAAATTAACAAGAAAACGCTTGCGACGTTTGTTCGGTACTCTGTAAGATGAATCACGGATCGTTCTCCCATTGAGGATGGGCTGATTTTCTCATGCTGAAGACTGCTCTGCGGCGATATTTTCTGACAGGACTGCTGTTGGTCACCCCTATTTGGGGCACGATTCTCGTTCTGAAAACTCTGTTCGTGGCACTGGACGGTATCTTGGGCGATGCGATGGCTGAGCTGGTGCCTGATCACTATATTCCCGGGCTTGGCATCGTGACGTTGGTCTTGCTGATTTTCTTGGTTGGGTTGTTTGCCGCCAACTTCATCGGACGCCAGATCGTCAGTCACTGGGAGGATTGGCTTAATCGGTTGCCTCTGGTCCGAGGAATTTATTCGACCTTGAAATCCATGATGGATATTCTCTCCTTTTCGGAGCGAGGGTCGTATCGGCGTGTGGTCTTGATCCAGTTTCCCAAGAATGGTCATTATTGTTTTGCCTTCGTGACGGGCATGACGAAAGGTGAGACGACGGCTTTGGGAGAAGATACGCTGATCCATGTGTATGTGCCGACTTCCCCCAATCCCACGTCGGGCTATTTTCTGCTCGTCCCTGAGCGGGAGGTCACGTCGGTTGAGATCAGTATCGAAGAGGCGATGAAGCTGATTGTATCAGGGGGGCTGTATACGCCGACCGGCGCTATGGCCTCAGCATTAGCCGAGGCGAAGTGGAGTCAGATTAAACAGCCGGATGCTAGTGTGCCGATCGGATAAATCGGGCTCTCCCATGGTTCGTTTGAGAAACGCTCATCATCAGGAGAATTCCGCGTATGACGTCAATGGTTGATCAACGAGCAACAGGCGCGCCTATTCCCGGCCTCGGAGTGATCGTGATGGCGGCCGGGTTGGGCAAGCGAATGAAGTCCAACCATGTCAAAGTGTTGCATCAGGTCGCGGGGAAGCCGATGGTGCAGTACGCGGTCGACGTGGCGCTTCGCGTGGCAGGTCACCGTATTGCGGTCGTTGTTGGGCATCAAGCGGAGAAGGTTCGGCATGTCATTGAAGCGGGGATTACCGGCACGCCGGGAGCGCAGGCGGTGTGTATCGTCGAACAGGCTCAACAGCTAGGGACTGGTCATGCGGTCATGCAAAGCCGTTCCGTGTTTTCTCATGATGATGAGGTATGTCCGGCACAGTATCTTATTCTGAACGGCGATACGCCCTTGCTGAAGGAATCCACCGTGCGTGAACTTTTGATTGCTCATCAACGAGAGGGGGCGACCGTCACCATTCTGACGGCGATTCTGGATGATCCCGGCGGCTATGGGCGGGTGATTCGTCGTGACGCGAGCCATGAGGGGCATGCGCATTCGTCATCGGACGTGCTGAAGATTGTCGAAGATCGAGATGCCACGTCGGCCGAGCGGGCGAGTAAGGAAATCAATGTGGGCACCTACGTGGTGTCCGGAGCGTTTCTTTTTGAGGCGCTGGATAAGCTGGAGCCCGACAATGCGCAGGGTGAATACTACCTGACCGATATCGTGCGGATGGCGGTTGCGCAAGGCCGGCGCGTGGCTGCCGTGACGCTTCAGAATCCCGATGAAGGGTTAGGAGTCAACACCAGGCAGCAGCTGGCAGCAGCAGAACTGGTCGTCCGGCAACAGATTCGGGAACGCTGGCTTGATGCGGGCGTGACGATGCGAGACCCAGGCTCAGTGTGGATCGATGCAGGCGTGACGATCGGCAAAGATACGGTCCTGTATCCTCATGTCGTCCTTGAGGGGAACACGGTGATCGGTGAGGAGACCTCGATCCGTTCTGGGGTTCGGATCACCGATTGCGTGATTGGTAATCATGTTGAGGTGTTGGATTCCTGTGTGCTCGGCCAATCATGTATCGAGGACGACGCGCATGTGGGGCCGTTCGTCCATCTTCGTCCCGGTGTCGTGGTGAGGCGGCGAGCGAAGGTCGGAAATTTTGTCGAAATGAAGAAGACTGAGTTGGGCGAGGGGTCCAAGGCCAATCATCTCAGTTATTTGGGGGATGCCACGATTGCTGAGGGAGTGAATATCGGCGCCGGTACGATTACCTGTAACTATGACGGCCTGAAGAAGCATCACACGGTGATCGGGAAGAATGTGTTTCTAGGGAGTGATACCCAGCTTGTTGCGCCGGTCGTGATCGGGGATAGAGCCGTGATTGCTGCAGGGACAACCGTGACGCAGAATGTACCTGGCGATTCGTTAGCGATTTCCAGAGTTCCTCAGGTCAATCGGATTGGATGGGTGGCTAAACGACGGGCTTTGGTGGAAAGGGCTGCACCCAGCGTCGCTTCAGGTAAGACCGCGGTGAAGGGCCCAACCGTAAAAAGACAGAAGGCTTCGGCGAAGTCGAAGAAAAAGCTTGGGCGGTCATCAAGGGGCTGATCGCGGAACGATAACATCGCGTGTATTGTCTGCCAACCAATAAGGCGGGGTATTGCCATGTGTGGAATTATTGGATATGTCGGCAACCAGGAAGCTGTGCCGATTCTTATTGGAGGATTGTCCAAGTTAGAGTATCGCGGCTACGATTCATCAGGGGTGGCTGTCTTACAGGGAGAGAAGATCGCCGTCAAGCGGAGTGTGGGTAAGCTGGTGAATCTCCAGAATGCGCTCAAGGCGAATGGGCTTAATGGCACGGTCGGAATCGGCCATACTCGGTGGGCGACGCATGGCAAGCCCTCAGAGCAGAATGCTCACCCACATCGATCGAAGGGTTGCGTGTTGGTGCACAATGGGATCATCGAAAATTATCAGCAGTTGAAACAACAGCTCGAGAAAGACGGCTATAAGTTTGTTTCTGAGACCGACACGGAGGTCGTCGCTCATTTGATTGATAAGTATCTTCAACAGAGAAATAAGCTAGCCGATGCTGTGCGGTTGGCGACGAAAGATGTGAAAGGTAGTTACGCGCTGGCGGTGATGTCGGAGCGGGAGCCGGGAACCTTGATTGCTGCGCGGTCGGGCTGTCCGCTGGTCGTCGGTCGGACAGCGCATGCATCCTATATCGCCTCCGATGTCATGGCCATGATGGCGCATACGCGGGAAGTGACCTATCTCGAAGAGGGGGACGTGGCCGTCGTTACCCAGGACGATGTGCAACTGACCGATTCCGATGGTCGGGCTGTCTCACGAAAGGCGTCGAAGATCACATGGGATGCATCCGCGGCGGAGAAGAGTGGCTACCCGCACTTCATGCTGAAAGAGATTCATGAACAGCCGCAGACCATTCTGGATACCATGCGAGGGCGGTATTCCTATGAGACGGGAGAAGCGGATCTCCCGGACATCGGGCTGACACCGAAAGAATTCGCGTCTTTGGAACGGATCTGGATCGTGGCTTGTGGAACGTCCTGGCATGCCGGCCAGGTCGGGAAATATCTTTTTGAGGAGATGGTCCGGACGCCGGTTCAGGTGGATATTGGCAGCGAGTTTCGCTATCGTGACCCGCTTGTCGGTAAGAAGGATTTGTTTATTACGATCTCCCAATCCGGTGAGACGGCTGATACGCTTGCCGCTGCACGAGAGGCCAAGGCCAAGGGCGCGCGAGTCGTCTCCATTGTGAACGTGGTCGGGAGCACGTTGGCTCGTGAGTCAGATGGAGTCTTGTATACCCATTGCGGGCCGGAGATCGGTGTGGCATCGACGAAAGCGTTCACGGCGCAGCTGACCGCGCTCTATCTCCTGGCCTTGCATTTCGCGCGAGTTCGTAATGTGATGAAGGTAGCAGATGGTCAAGCCTGGCTTGATCGGCTCGTGCGGTTGCCGGTCCTGGTTGAGAGTGTTCTACAGCGGGAAGCCGAAATCGTCGCGATCGCCAAGCGCTACTACAAGAAACGGAATTTTCTGTTCTTGGGGCGCGGCATCAACTATCCGATCGCGCTGGAGGGCGCACTGAAGCTCAAAGAAATTTCCTATATCCATGCCGAAGGGTATGCGGCCGGCGAGATGAAACATGGGCCGATTGCGTTGATCGATAAGGATATGCCGGTTGTGGTGTTGGCGCCTCGAGATCGACTATACGACAAGACGGTCAGTAATCTCATGGAGGTCAAGGCGCGACATGCCCCCGTGATTGCCTTCGTGGCTGAAGGAGAGCGAGAACTCGGTAAGATCGCGGATGCAGTATTTACAGTGCCGGATACTCATTCGCTCATCTCGCCGATGCTCTTCACGATTCCGCTTCAACTGCTGGCCTATCATATCGCGGTATTGCGGGGGGCGGATGTGGATCAGCCAAGGAACCTCGCGAAAAGTGTGACGGTGGAATGAGATGTGAAGGCAGGTTCCTCTGCTCGCTCCACGCGCGGCCTCAGAAGCCCCTCGTTGAATGCGCGCAATAAGGGACCCTACCTTCACGCCTCATAGGGAAAGGGAAAGTAGAGTGGAGATCACACAGCAGGATGTCGAGAAAGTAGCGCAATTGGCGCGATTGGCGCTGACGGCTTCGGAAAAGGAGACCTTTGCGAAGCAGTTGAGCCAGATTCTTTCGCACGTTGATCAGCTCAATCAGTACGACACAACAGGCATTGAGCCGACCGCCACGGTGATGGGGCAAGTCAATGTCTTTCGGGCGGATAGTGTGCGCCCCTCTCTTCCGGTGGAGAAAGCGTTGGCCAACGCACCGGAACGTGAATCGGATGGGTTTGTAGTCCCCAAAATCATAGAGGAGCGTTAACCGTCAATGACCGTCTCATCCGTATCTGTTCTGGATGAGATATGACAATCGACGGAAGGCGAGGCAATACATGTTTCGACAAATGTTACGTTCAAAGATTCATCGCGCGACTGTGACAGGAGCTCACCTTGAGTACGAAGGAAGTCTGACGATTGATCAAGACTTGATGGAGGCTGCCGGCATTCTCCCCTATGAAGCCATTGTCTGCTCGAATCTGAATAACGGCGAGCGATTCATGACCTATGCCATCAATGGGGCTCGAGGAAAGGGAGAGATTATTTTGAACGGTCCTACAGCCAGGAAAGCAGCAGTCGGGGACCAGATCATCATCTTTTGTTATGAGTATTATGGTGAAGAAGAAATCAAGAAGCACGCGCCCAAGATCGTGCGCGTGAATGAGAAGAATCGAATTGTGGCAGTGAGCTAGCCGGCCCACCGGACGCTGACGGAGGCGGGTATCGGTTTGTTGTTCACGCGTGTATCGATAATAGGAATGTCATGTCTCTCCACAAGCTAGGTCTCCTCGAACTTCATAAGAAATTTACGGCAGGGGAAGTGACTGCGACAGAGATCGTGCATGCCTATTTTCTCCGGATCAGTCAGGTGGAACCGAAGGTGAAGGCCTTTGTCACTCAGACAAAAGACTCGGCCTATCAGCAGGCGGAGGATTTGGATCAGAAACTCAAAGTGTGGAGAAAGACTCATGCGCTGACCGGAATGCCGCTTGCGGTCAAAGATAATATCTGTACGGATGGTGTGCCTACGACCTGCAGTTCTCAGATGTTGCGATATTTTGTCCCGCCATACGATGCCACGGTCGTCTCAAGGCTGCGCTCGCAGGAGTATATCTTGGTGGGCAAGACCAATCTGGATGAATTCGCGATGGGATCATCGACAGAGAACTCCGCATTTGGCCCCAGCAGAAATCCTTGGAATCTTCACTGTGTGCCGGGTGGATCGAGTGGAGGATCGGCAGCGGCGGTGGCCGCGGAGGAATGTGCAGCGGCACTTGGGTCCGACACCGGGGGATCGATCAGGCAGCCGGCTGCTTTCTGTGGTGTGGTGGGAGTGAAGCCTACCTATGGACGCGTGTCGCGGTACGGGCTCATAGCATTTGCCTCATCGCTTGATCAGATCGGACCAATCACACGTAATGTGCCCGATGCAGCGTTTCTTCTGCAAGCCATTGCCGGCCACGATCCGATGGATTCCACATCGGTTGATCGTCCTGTGCCGGACTACTTGAAAGCGTTACAGAAGCGTGATCTCAAAAAGGTGAGGGTTGGCGTACCGGTGGAGTTTTTCACCGAGGGACTTGATCCGGAGGTGGAACAGGCGGTTCGAGCTGCGCTCGGGGAGCTGAGGCAGCTTGGTGCGGAGGTCAAGGAGGTCCGTCTGCCACGAACCGATGCTGCCGTGGCGGTCTATTACGTGATCGCGACAGCAGAGGCCAGCTCAAATCTTGCCCGCTTCGACGGCGTGAAATTTGGGTTCCGCGCCAAGGAAACGAAAGACCTGCTTGAACTGTATATGAAAACGCGACAAGAAGGGTTCGGGCCGGAAGTTAAACGTCGAATTATGCTCGGTACCTATGTGCTCAGCGCCGGGTACTATGATGCCTACTATGGGAAGGCGCAGGCCGTGCGCACGTTGGTCTGTCAGGACTTCGACGCCGCATTCAAAGAGGTGGACCTGATTGTCACTCCGGCGACGCCGACACCGGCCTTCAAATTAGGGGAAAAAAGCGAAGATCCTTTGCAGATGTATCTGTCTGATATTTTTACCATTTCGGTGAATCTGGCCGGTCTGCCGGCGATCGCGCTGCCCTGTGGGTTCAGCAAAGCAGGGCTCCCGATCGGACTCCAACTGATCGGGCGGGCCTTTGAAGAAGACATGATGCTTCGAGCCGCACATGCCTATGAGCAATCCACAGCATGGCATCGACAGAGACCGTTGATACGGTAAGGTTAAGGAAGGTCAGGGCGTAAGAGAGAGAAAAGAGCCGAGGATGGATGAGAGCACCAACCAGGAAGGCAGGAAGTCATGACGATTGTCGAGATCGCGGCACTCATTGTAGCGGTCGTATTTGCCGTGCTGGTTGGATATCTCGTGCCTGTCTTGATGCAAGTTCGAAAGACTGTTGCTGAGTCCGAACGGCTGCTGGCCAAGATGAATACGGAGCTGCCGGCTTTGGTGGTTGAATTGCGCGCGGTGAGCCAGAACCTCAATGAAGTGACGAGTCAGGCACGCGAGGGTGTCGAGCATGCGGCTGTCTTATTGCACGCTGTGGGCGAAGTCGGTGAATCGGTGCGGCAAGTACACCATGTCGTGTGTGGGTCAGGCGGAACGCTCTTGAGTAATGTGGCGAGTATGGTTGCTGGCGTCAAGGCCGCGACCCACGTGGTCCGGGAACGCATGAAGCATGAGGGAGGGACACACAATGGCGGATGAACGAGGA
>JAHBWO010000075.1 GCA_019636945.1 Nitrospira sp.
AGCGCCGATCTTAAAGCCCAGTGCCGCAAAGATTAGCAGAAATCCGATGATCAACCCGGGTGTAGCCGGAGCAGAAGCCATGTCTGAAAACACAAGTTTCCCGGTTTCCCCGTACACCAAACTGATGCCATAGGCAAAGAGGCCGGCTGCAAACACACCGAGGATAAAAAACTTTAGACCGGCCTCATTCGAAGCCAGATCATCCCGTAGGTACGACACCAAGATATAAAATCCGAGCGTGGAGAACTCCAAACTGACGAAGACCGACAGCAGATCGTTGGCCGAGGCCATGAACATCATACCGAGCGCCGACATCACGACCAACGCATAATATTCCCCACGGAACAGCGTAAACCGGTCGACATACTCAATCGACGCTAGAATGACGAGGATCGTGGAGCCGAGGATGAATATCTTGAAAAAGATCGCCATCCGGTCGAGCACAAACATGTTGCCGAACAGCGTCCCGGACACCTGATTCACGTCAAACCACGCCAAACAACCAAGAGTCGCCAGCAGCCCACCGACGCTCAGATAGGCCAGCCGTTCCTTAGGTAGTCGAGGTGACACAAAGTCCACCGTGATGACCACACAAAGCCAGCAAGTCAGGAAGATTTCCGGCAACAAGAGAAGCAAATCGGAGAAGGACAGGTTCAGAACAAAATTCATTCTTGCCCTCCTCGAGAGCCTTCCGACAGTTGCGCGACAGGCTTGTGTGAGACCATTGGAATAACAGCCGGTTGCGCGATTTCGTCCGTAGCCTTCACGCTTTTTGACCCTTCATCGCTTTCAGCGACAGGGACCACGTGTGTAATCCGTGCGATCAGAGGATCCACACCGGACCGGACAACCTCGTACAGATGCATGGGGAAAATACCAAATCCGATGCTGATGGTGATCATCATCAGGAGCGGCAATCGATCCACCGTCCCGACCGCGTCATGCGCATGGCTGTATTTTTGATTCATCGGCCCATAGAACAACCCTCGCATCATTTTAAAGAGGTAGGCAAGGGTCAACACAATACCCAGCATGGCCACGATCACTTGAAGGGGGTACTTGTTCCAACTTCCGACGACGATCATGATTTCCGCCACGAAATTGACGGTGCCGGGCATGCCGATTGATGCCATACACCCCACAATAAAGCAGCCGGAAATGAAGGGCATCTTATTAGAGAGCCCTCCGAGCGACGGAATGTCACGAGTATGCGTTTGGTCATAGACCCATCCAGCCATTGCGAACAGCATCCCGGTGGCCATCGCATGCGCAAACATATAGATAACGGCTCCGCTCAGGCTGATGTAATTCAAGGCCGCCATCCCGAGGAACACATACCCCATGTGGCTTGAGCTCGAATATCCGATCACATACTTCGTATCTCTTGCATAAAACGCCACGAAACCGCCGTAGATAATGCTGAACATGCACAACACCGCAGCGATCGGCATCAGCTCCCTGGTGGTCTCAGGAAGAATTTCAAAGGCCACCCGAATAATCGAAAAGTGTCCGAGCTTCATCAGCACGCCGGCATGCAGCATGCTCGTTGCGGCAGGGGCCGCCGCATGGCCGACCGGTGACCACGAGTGCAACGGCCAGATAGGGGCAATCGATGCAAATCCAAAAAACACCAGGATCCAGATAATCTTGTCGAGCGTCGTCCCGAGCACCGGGATATTCATGAGGTTGGCTTGCTCTCGAAGCACCAAGATATCGAAGGTGTTCAGTCCGGAAAACTTATAAATCAGCAAGATCCCCATGAGCGCGGCCACGGCAAAGGCCGAGAGGAACAGGACCAGCTTCATCGCAGCGTACTCTTTGCTGTTCGACCCGAAATTAAAAATAAAGCCGACCGAGTCTCTCTGCTTCAACCCTTCAGGGTCGGTCATTTCCAAATATTTCTTGGTATGACTTCCCCACATACCCAAGAGCAAATACATCGGAATGACGGACATTTCGTAGAAAAAGTAGAGGAAAAAGAGGTCGAGCGACATGAACACGCCGATGGTGGCAGCAGCCAAGATCAGCAGCCAGATATAGAATTCCTTCGCCCGATCCTTGATGTGCCAGGACACGAAGATCCCGGCGAACAGGAGGATGGACGAAGCCAACACCAACGGGGTCCCGATCCCGTCCACTCCCAGGTACAACGCAATACCCAATTCCTTCGACCAGGCAAACTTTTGGACGAACTGAAAGCCGCCTTGGACCGGATCGTACCCATAGAAGATGTAGAGCGAGGCGACCAGCGAGACAAACGCTGCGCTCGCGGCAATGCCCCGCACCAGCGTCGGTTGCCGATTGGAGACAAAAATTAACGCGAGCGCCCCTACGAACGGAGCAAAGAGAATATAGAGGAGTGCGTATTCTCCCATTACGGAACCTACTACCTTCCTTCTGTCACACTATTATCGAGTGCGGCGGTCTTCTCCTGGTGCAGGCGATCGACCAGAGCTTGAACTGATCCGTTCATGATCCTCAAGAAGGGGGAGGGATAGAGTCCAATCCACAGAATCATGATAGACAGAGACACCGCAATGACCATCTCTCGCAGTTGCAAATCACTCATCGTACTCTTCACAGCACTACCGAGTGGACCGAGCATCGATCGTTCGTAATACCAGAGAAAATAGGCCGCACCAAAAATCACCCCGAGTACGGCGATTGATCCAACCCACCATTTGGCCTCAAACGCACCTAATAGAATGAGAAACTCACCGACGAACCCGTTGGTGCCAGGCAGTCCAATCGACGCCAGCCCGATAATCAAAAAGAAGGTCGCAAGCAGCGGCACTTGTCTTGCCATTCCTCCGAACGCCGCCAATTGGGTCGTCTGTTGCCGGGAATACAGAAATCCTGCAATGAAGAAGAGGCCGGCAGTGCTGAACCCCAGATTGATCATCGTCAGCAAACTGCCTTGCAAGCCTTGATAATTCAAAGCAAATAACCCCACCACGACGAAACCGAGATGGCTGACGCTGCTGTAGGCAAGTAGGCGTCTGAAATCAGCCTGAACCAACGCCATCCACGCGCCATAGAGAATCGCGCAGAGCCCTAATACCACGACAACCATCACAACAGTGTCACTCTTCGATGCATCCGGCAGCAGCGGAATGCTGAAACGGATGAAGCCAAAGGTCCCGAGCTTGAGGCCCGCCAAGACAACCGCCATCCCGATGGGGCCCTCTAAGAGCGCATCAGGCAGCCAGGTGTGGAATGGAAATACCGGCGCCTTGAACGCAAATCCGAGAAACATCAACCAAAAGATAAGGATCTGTTGACTGATGGGAATCGGGACCGTGAGTAACTCAAGCAGATCGAACGAGTACGCATGATCACTGTGATGGAGAGACGCCCATTGGTGGTAATTGATGTCCAGCAGCGCGATTCCCACGAGCATAAACACACTGCCTAAGAGCGTATAAATGACGAACTTCAGTGCGGCGTAATGGCGTTCGGCTCCCCCACCCCACAGCTTGATCATAAAATAGCTGGGAATCAGCATCAGCTCCCAGAACACAAAGAACAGGATCAAGTCCAACGACAAAAATACCCCCATGGTCGTCGTTTCAAGCGCCAGAAGGCACATCATGTAGAGTTTGACTTGATGTCGGATCGTGTCCCACGAATAGACCACGACCAGGACGGTCAGAAATGCCGTCAGGCCGACGAATAATACACTGATCCCATCGACCGCCAGGTGATAACTGATCCCCAATGCGGGGATCCATTGTACCCGCTCGGCGAATTGCATGGCGGCCGACTCGGGGATAAATCGGAGGAGGACAAAAACCGACAGAGCAAGCTCCACCAGCGCAATCGTGAGGGTAGAGCTTCGGACCGTGTCTTCATCGTCCACAAACCAGAGCACGATGGCGCCGACCACGGGCAGAAAAAGGATACAAGATAGAATTGGAAAAACAGCAGTAAGCTCTTCGAGCATGATGACCGTCAGTTTCGACTATGACCTACATCTGAACCACAAGTTGAACAACCAGGGCCAAAAGAAAGAGCCCTGCAACAATAATCGCAGCATAATGATGCACCATGCCGCTTTGCATTTTTCGCCCCTCTCGAGCAGCGAGGTGATTCCCATATCCGATGACATTCAGTCCCGCGTAGACGATGTACTTTTCGACCCAAGTCGATCCAGACGCACCCCAATCTGCGAGATGACCCACTCCTCGCACCACACCATCGATGATCGTCCGATCAAACCAGTCTAGGATCATACCGAGGCGCTTGAGAGGCTCGACGACGAGGAAGTCGTACACTTCATCGATATAGTATTTATTCAAAAGCAATCGATACAAACCGGAAAACTTCTCAACCCATCCGTCTGCCGTCACGGGGCTCACTGCATAGAGGAAGTGCGCAAGTCCCCATCCCATCAAGGCAATGGCAATGGCCACGCCCATCAGGAGAATGGTCATGCCCCCTGTGGCTTCATGTTCCACCCCAGTTCCAACAACCGGAGCTAAAAACCCGTGCAACCACCCCTGTTCAGGAGGGAATCCCAATACCAACCCGCCGACTCCTGAGAGAAACGCAAGAACCATCAAGGGTGCGATCATCACCATCGGAGATTCATGCACATGTTCCTCGGTATGGTGATCCATCCTGGAGGATCCATAGAACGTCAAATACGTCAGCCGAAACATATAGAAAGACGTCATCAGTGCACCGGCTGCCGCCAGGCTATAGAGCAGATAGTGATGCGTGTTGAATGCGTGGGCCATGATTTCGTCTTTACTCCAGAACCCAGCCAGCGGAGGAAGGCCTGCAATGGCAATGGTGCCGATCAGAAAGAGACGATAGGTCCACGGGATGCGCTTACTCAATCCACCCATTTTTTGAATATCCTGCTCCCCTGACAGGGCATGGATGACCGACCCGGCGGACAAAAACAAGAGGGCTTTGAAGAAGGCGTGTGTCATGACATGAAACACCGAAGCCGTGTAGGCACCGATCCCACAGCCCAGAAACATGTACCCAAGCTGGCTCACTGTTGAATAGGCCAAGACACGTTTGATGTCGGTCTGCACCAGTCCGATCGTTGCCGCGAACAGGGCAGTCCCTCCACCCACGACTGCCACGACCGCCATAGCGAACGGAGAGAGATCAAAAATGACATGATTTCGTACGATCATGTAGACGCCTGCGGTGACCATCGTCGCGGCATGAATGAGCGCGCTGACCGGTGTCGGTCCCTCCATGGCATCAGGCAACCAGGTGTGGAGCGGCAATTGAGCAGATTTGCCGACCGCACCGACGAGCAGGCACAGCGCAATGGCCGTGGCCATCTCCGGAGACAACTGTCCAACGTGAGCAAAGACTCTTGTGTAATCCAGCGTCTTGAAGTTGACAAATACGAGAAAGATGGCGAGGAGAAAGCCGGCATCACCGATTCGATTGACCACGAAGGCTTTGGATGCGGCCTTAGCGGCAGAAACCTTATCGTAGTAATACCCGATGAGGAGGTAGGAACAGAGCCCTACACCCTCCCAGCCGATAAACAACACTAGATAATTGTTCCCCATGACGAGTAGCAGCATGGAGACCATGAAAAGATTCATGTAGGTGAAGAAGCGGGTGAACCCCTCCTCACCATGCATATACCCAACGGAATAGACATGAATCAGAAAACCTACGCCCGTCACGACCAACAACCAAGCACAGGTCAGCGAATCAACCAGGTACGCGAAGTTGATCGTCAACGCTCCGCCGAAAATCCATCGATACACGACGACTTCATGCGATGCGCCGGTCCGCAAAACATCTGCGAACACCACGAGCGTACACAAAAATGACAAACCGACGGACCCCCAGGCCAAACGATGAGCTAGCTCATGTGAATATCGATGGCCAAAGACGCCGTTGGCAATGACCGCCATTAGCGGAAACAGGGGAATCAATTTGATCAGCAGATCGATTGTGTCAGACACAGAGTCCTACGTTTTTCTCAGGATGCTCAGCTAAGCGAGAAGGCCGATGAAGCCGGGTCCTACTGCATCCGCTGGAGGTAGTTATGAGGGCATGGAGCACCGAAGACAGAACACGATGCCACTCTCAACATCCTGCTACCACTTCAAAAGGTTCATCTCATCCACATTCGTAGAAATTTTGCTTCGAAAAACCACAATGATGATGGCCAGTCCAATCGCCGCTTCCCCGGCGGCAATCGCGATGATAAACAAGGCCACAAGTTGTCCAGCCATCGATTCTAGGTAGTGCGAGAATGCGACCAGATTGATATTCGCCGCATTCAACATCACTTCGACGGACATAAGCACAATGATAAAGTTCCGACGAATCAGTACGCCCAGCAATCCCGTCATAAACAGAACAGCACTCACAGCGACATAGGCTGACAGCGGTATCATCGATGGTCCTGTTCGGCCTCCAAGGCCTTCGGTGTCTTCGCCAACACGATGGCACCTATGATCGCCCCAAGGAGAAAGATCCCCACGATTTCAAACTGCAAAAGATGGTCACTGAACATCTTGATGCCGACCGCGTAGGTATCTCCCTCTTGCAATACCGCTCCAGTAGGCGCGTTTCCTTTCGCCCCGTCAAACGGCGATCGGAGGAGGAGAAAGAGTATATAGAGAGCCCCTAACGACGACAGCCCGGCGAAGTACGGCGCCGACGCGTGAAAATACCGCTCATCAGTTTTGAGATTCATCAGCATCAGTACAAAGAGGTAGAGCACCAAGATAGCCCCGACATAGACAATGACCTGGACAGCCCATAGAAACTCGGCATTCAACAGGATGAACAGACCGGAGACGTGCATGAGTAGGGAAAGCAGGGATAATGCACAGTGAACCGGGTTGCGCAGGGTGACCGTAAGCACCCCAGCGGCAATGCTCACCAACGCAAAGTACGAGAAAAATGCCAAGATCATATTATCCACTCAACTCAGATGCTTCGGAGGTGTCTGCGTCGCTTTCGCAACTGACTGCGGGAAGTAGTATCGATACTCGCGGCTCTCTTCAAGGTTCTTTTCTTGATTGTGCGCATACAAGTATTTCTTCCCATCATCGAGATGCCGCTCGCCAATCTCGTACAGGCGCTTTTTATCGAACAGGAGGCTCCGTTTGTCATGAGTTGAGTACTCATACATCTTGGTCATGGCCAACGCATTCACGGGACAGGCTTCGACACAGTAGCCACAGAACACACATTTGGTAATGTCAATGTAGAATTCACTGGCATACCGTTGAAGCGGTCGTGTGACATCTTCGGCACTGATCACCTTGATACAATGCGACGGGCAGGCGACTTCACACAAATCGCAGCCGACACACCGCTCTCGTCCATCATCGTACCGCAACAACCCAAGGGCCCCTCGATGCGCGTCAGGAATCGTGCGGTGCTCCCGTGGATACTGAAAGGTCATCGGTCGATGGAGCATGTGCCGAAACGTCACTTTCATCGCGTCCCAGATTTCATAGAACAGGGCCGCATGAAGGATCTTTTTCGTCAAGGCAGTAATGCTCATCGTGAGCTCCTGGTCATGAGCAGGCGGACATTTTCGTCACAATCAGACCGGTTCAACATTGACCCACATCTGCTTGAATGACGGGACGCCTGTCGTGGGGTCAACAGTCACCGTCATCAAATCCTTTACCGGGGGCTCGTTAAAATGCTCGGGGAAAAAGCAGGTGCCAGGGGCAACCGACTGATCCGTCTGCACGGCAATCTGGAGAGAACCACGGTCCGACGTCAGGCGCACCTTCGCACCCTCTTGCAGACAGAGATGTTCCAGATCCCGCGCATTCATTCTCAACTTTGCGGTGTTCGGAGCGATCGTGATCAGACCGGGCGCTTGAACAGAGAGCTTCCCGGAATGCATCAGGAGTTGTCCCATCAATAGGGCAAACGGGCGAGTCGATGCATGGATTTCCGGAGTCACCTGATACCGCTCGCCGACCTTGGTCGTATATCCCTTGGACAAGTATGTGTCGAGTGTCGGCGCTGTTTTGCGGGGTTGACCAAGATTGTAATACCCGGGGAGCAGCTTCATGATCTCGCTTTGGATATCATTTGCAGACTGATAATCCCATTGGCATCCCATAGCATTCGCCAGAGCGGTCATAATGTGCCAATCGGGCAAGCTCTCTCCACGCGGATCCATGGCTTGGCGAACACGAAGGACCCGCCCTTCAAAATTTGTAAAGGTGCCGTCCTTTTCTGCATAGGTACAGGCCGGCAACACAAAATGTGCAAGCTTCGCCGTGTCCGTCAAGAATGGATCTTGGACAACCAATAATTCAAGCCGTTCTAGTCCAGCCCGCACTTCCATGGAGGCCGGAAGGGTGGCTAGGGGATTTTCTCCCAGGATATACAAGGCCTTGATCTGTCCACTCCGACATCGCTTCAAGATTTCAACCAGGTGAGCACCAGAGCTCGAAGACGGAAGCACCGCGTCCCAAGCCTTGGCAAACCGATCTCGCACCTCTGGATCACCATACCGACCCTGGCCAGGGAGGAACTCAGAAGCCGTACCCATATCGACAGCCCCTTGCTCATTGGGCTCTTCCGTCACCGTAGTGACCCCACACCCCGGCTGTCCGAGCTTTCCGGTAATCCAGGCGAGATCCATCAACTTGAGCACGTTCTGATAGCCGTTGGGTCGCCGGACAATTCCTTCCGCACACAGAACGATCGACCGCGGTGCTTCGGCAAACAGTCTGGCAATTTCGCTGAAGGCCTCACTGGACAGTCCAGTCTGAGCCGTCAATTGTTCCATCGACAGACTTGACACCGCCTTTTTAAGCGCCTCAAAGGCTTGTGGATGCTTTCCCACAGCCGCTTCATCCACCACATCTAAGTCGATCGCCGCTTTCACCAGCCCATCGATCACCGCCCCTTCTGTCCCAGGCTTGATCAAGAACGGATGTGAGGCGAGCTTGCTCATATTCGTAATGGCACTATCGAACGTCACCACCTGGGCCCTGTACACACGCACCGCTTCCTTAATACGAACCGCCGTGAGCGGGTTCGTCTCCGTGATGTTGGACCCAATCACGATAATCGCCTTCGCTTTCGTGAGGTCCTCCCAATCATTAGGGGCTCTTCCCACACCGATGGCATGCTTAGAGGCCAACACAAAGTTCATATGGCCGTAGCGCGCGCTACTATCAAGCTGGTTGGTCCCAAACGCCGTGCGCATGAGCTTTTGAAACAGATACAACTCTTCATTGGTGCATCGGGCGGTCACGAGGCCGGCAATAGCGTCGGGACCATACTTCTCTTTGATTGCAACAAAGCGATCAACAAGCCCGTGCATGGCCTCCAGCCACGGCTTTTCAACCAAGCGTCCGCTTTCACGAACCAATGGGTGCACAAGCCGATTTTGACTATCCAGCGACTCAAAACCAAACCGTCCCCGCACACACAGCCCACCGTGGCCTTTGGCCGTATCGGATCGATCACCCCACTTATTTTTCCAGGACAGTGGCGATGTGACCCGGACGACTTCTTCGTCTTTGGTTTCCAAATACATCTGACAGCCATCCCCACAGTAATTGCAGGTGGTGGTCGTTTTTTTCATCTGCCAGGGCTTATACAGATACTTGGAAAACTTGTTTGTGATCGCACCAACAGGACAGACCGCCAAGCAATCCCCGCAGAATTCGCAATTGAGGGGAAGATCCCCTTTGGGGACGACCTGATTGAATCCGCCCTTCTTCATGAATTGCAAGGCGTCGATCATCAAGACATCCTTGCAGACATTGATGCACTCCGCACACGCGATGCACCGATTCATATTGAAGTCGAGAACCGGGCTTCGCGTATCCTCGGGGATGAACTTTTGTTTGGCATTGGCGAGATTCGTCACCCCGTGCTGAAAAGCCATATCTTGAAGTTCACAATGGCCGTCAGCGTCGCACACCGGACAATCAAGAGGATGCACGGATAGGTGTTTCTCAACAGCCTTCTTGCGAGCGAGGAAAAGATCCTCTCCTTCGGTACGAATCACCATTCCCGCCGCTGCCTTCGCCGTGCAAGAGCGAACAGGAGCTTTTTTCCCTTCCTGCATTACGAGGCACATCCCACAGGAGCCGAACGGGTCGAATGTGTAGTGATAACACATCGCCGGAATGATCTTCCCGGTCATGGAGATGACGTCGTAGAGCGATACCCCATCCTTTGCCGTGACGGTTTTACCGTCAATGCTCAGTTCAATGCTTGTGGCTTCAACGTCGGGATTGGTCGCTGGCTTTAGTCCCATGTGTCGTCCGGTTTTGAGTCTTTAGTTATTAGCGTTGAGCTGAAACTCAGCACTCACAACTCAGCACTCTCTGCTCGCTATCGGTCGCATTCACCCATCACAATATCGTAAGTCCCAAAAATCGTGCAGGCGTCGGAGATCATATAGCCTCTGGCCATATGATCGAACGCACCCATATGGATGAAGGACGGAGCACGAATCTTCAACCGATACGGCTTACCCCCACCCGTACTGACGATATGGAAACCCAGCTCCCCTTTGTGGGCTTCTGTGCCGCAATAGATTTCTCCAGGCGGGGCATCAAACCCCTGGGAGAACAGCTTGAATTGCTGGATCATTGCTTCCAAGTTCGTGAACACCCGTTCCTTCGGGGGCAACGTGACACTCGGAGCATCCGCCATGATGGGCCCTTCCTGCATCTGGTCCAGACATTGCCGGATGATCTTGACGCTCTCGTACAGCTCCATCACCCGGATCCAATACCGGTCATAGGTATCGCCGTTTTTCCCAACCGGCACGCTGAACTCACACTTCGGATACGCGCTATAGGGTTCATACTTGCGCAGGTCATAGTCCACGCCGGATCCACGCAAAACAGGTCCGCTCAATCCAAAATTAACGGCGTCTTCCGCAGAAATGACGGCGACTCCCTTGGTGCGTCCCAGCCAAATACGATTTTTTTCAAGGAACACCTGGTATTCATCGATCTTCGGTGGGAAGTAATCGAGAAACTGCTTGAGCTTGTCGATTAACGCAGGCGTCAAGTCTCGCTCGACCCCGCCGATCCGATACCAGCTGGTCGTGAGACGGGCTCCGCACAGTTCATCAAACCAGTCCAGCAAGATTTCACGATCTCGAAAACAATAGAAGAAGACGGTCATAGCACCAATGTCGAGCGCCTGAGCACTCAGCCAAAATTGGTGACCGATGATACGCTGAACCTCAGCAACAATCGTCCGCAAGTATTCCGCCCGTTCCGGCACTTGTAAGTTCAGGAGCTTTTCAACGGCGCGGCAATAAGCAAAATTGTTGTACATCGCACAGACATAGTCCAGTCGGTCGGTATGGGGAATGAACTGATGGTAGGTCCCATCTTCCGCAAGCTTTTCAACGCCACGATGGAGATACCCCATCACCGGAGTCGACTTGACCAGCCGTTCCCCCTCCAACTCCAAGATCACCTTAAGCACACCGTGCGTACTGGGGTGCTGGGGTCCCATATTGAGCAGAAGCTCCTCGGTCCGTAGAGTCGGAAGCGTCTCACTCTCCGGGTGTTCCGGGTTGACCTTATAAACCGTGGTTCTCTGATCTTCGAATGCCATACCGGTCGAACATCCTATCGAGGGACTTCATCCAAAAAATCGAATGTGTCTCGCCAGCCTTTGCCACGCAACGGAAAATCTTTTCTCAGGGGATACCCCTCGGTATAGTCATCCGGCATGAGAATGCGGCGGAGATCAGGATGGTTCCGGAAGCGGATCCCCATCATGTCGTAGACTTCGCGCTCCATGAAGTCCGCCCCCTTCCAGAGATCCGTCAAAGAATCCACCACGCAGTCACTCTCAGGCACCCGCGTCTTCAGCCTAATCCGCTGACGTTTTCGAATCGAATAGAACTCCCAGACCACCTCAAATCGCTCTTCGTCATCAGGCCAATCCACAGAGCTCACATGGACGATATAGTCAAAATCCATCCCAGGATCATCGCGGAGGAATTGGGCGACCTCGCGAAGCTTGTCACGAGTAACCGTCACAGACACATCACCACGCCATTCACTGACGTTGGTGACACCAACCGAAAACGTATGCTGAATCCGCAGTAAGAGAGGATGCATGACCGTGCGTCAGACCTTCAAATTTGCTTTCACCTGATCAGGCTGAGCCACAAACACCCGCTTTTGCATGATGCGCTCCTGCAGCTTGAGGATACCGTCTAAGAGAGCTTCTGGGGTTGGGGGACAACCGGGCACATAAATATCAACAGGAATAAAGCGGTCGACCCCCTGTACGACAGGATAACTATCGTAGATATTCCCAGACGTTGCACAAGAGCCCATCGCAATCACGTACTTCGGCTCCGGCATTTGATCGTAGATTTTCCGGATGACCGGGGCCATGCGCCGACAAACCGTTCCTGCCACGATCATCAGATCCGATTGCCGTGGCGACCCCCGAAACACTCCAGCCCCAAAGCGATCCATATCGTAGCGTGAAGAGACAGCGGCCATCATTTCGATGGCACAGCAGGCAAGCCCAAAGGTCATCGGCCATAGTGAGCCTTTTCTGGCCCAGTTTACGGCCTTTTCAAGAGATCCGGTAATGACGTCCGGAGCCCCATCTTTATCGTGACGTCCCAGCTGGATCAGTCCCATAGATTCCTCAATCCCACTCCAGAGCGCCTTTGCGCCAGGCATACACGTAGGCCACGACAAACAACCCGATAAAGATCAGCATCTCGATCAATCCGACTATCCCGATTTTGGTAAATACAACCGCCCATGGATAGAGAAAAATGACCTCGATGTCGAAGATAACGAACAACATCGCAAAAATGTAATACCTGACAGGGAACGGCATACGGGCGTCCGAGAAAGGCTCGGCTCCACATTCATAAGTCGACAACTTTTCAGGCTCAGGGTATCTGGGTTGTACAAAGTAGCTGACCAAGAGCGTCAGCATTCCCAAGATTAACCCCATAAAAATAAAGAGGAAAATCGGGAAATACTTGGTCAGATATACAAGAAGAGCCTCTGATCCGCTCATACGATTTTCTCTTACAAGGCATTGACCTGAAAGACTATTCCAGGCGCAAAGGGTGAAATATTAGTTCGCCATTATTTGGGATAGCAAGAGAACAAAGGACCTAAGTCCCGATCACCCGAAAGCCCTACAAACTCTTAGTGAGGAGGAGGATGGTGAAAAATCGATTGACTATTAAGAGGTTAGAAATTTATGAGCACCACCATGATGGGACAAATTAGTCACCTACAACCGTTCTGGGTTGTGCGCTGCGCAGTATGAGCAGGCCTCGCCTGCTCCCATTCTAGAGTCAGGGGAGAAAACGCCTTGACGGTTCGTCGCCGATGAATTTGGGTTTCGATTCGGACCTTCGTAGGAAGCTCATCAAGGATGAGGAGATACCCGTCGGCCGCCTTCTCGGACTCCATGCTGCTACGCACTAAACGACTTGAGAGAGTGTACGAACCTAGCATGCGGAATAGGTTACCATCTGAAAGAAATGTCGGTCAAACCCCCTTACACATTCAGTTCAAATTCTTGACAAGAGAGCGTTGTTTGCTATGGTCTTTTAAGCGATCTTTGCCTTAATTAAGGACTCCATCTATGAAAATCACGATCTCCCTCCTCCTTGTTCTATGTTCAGGAATGAGTCTCTCCCCTGATCAAGCTTTCGCTCAGGTCTCAAACCTCGATTCTGTGCGAATACTAGACGGAGGGCTTGCTTTCGCCAGTGGAATGATCGAGAAAACCTCCCCGATCGACGGAACCGTGAATTTAATCACCGGTGACAATCAATCATCAGGGAATCGAATGCTCTTAGGAAAGGGAGACTCTCTTTATCTCAAACTGGATAACCCTGCGGATGTGGCATCCGGAGATCTCTTTACCGTGTACCGACGGGTGCGAAAGGTATTTCACCCGGTCACTCGAGAATACCTTGGGTTTGTGGTGAACCGTTCAGCAGTCGTGAGGGTGACGGCTGCCGACCACGCCCTCACAACGGCGGAAATCGTGGTAAACTATGGACCGGTTTCCCCCGGAGATCCTGTCGCGCGATTTAGAGATCCAGCCCTGGATACTGATACCATCACGGCCACGAACGTGGCCGACCTTGAAGGGATGATTATTGAGCTTCAGGCCGACCGCACGATGACATTGGTTTCACAATCCAATGTTGTCTACATCGATCGCGGAAGAGAGGATGGACTCAAAACAGGGGATCTCCTCGATATTCACCGTCATAGTGTTGGGCTACCGCCCCGCAAAATCGGGCAGCTTAAAGTGCTCTCCACGGAGGCGAGCACAGCCGTTGCCAAAGTCCTGAGGGCAAATACCCGTGTGATCAAGGGAGATCGGTTCAAATTCGTCGGAGTTCCTGAGACCTCCACTCATCCTGTTGTCGCACTCACACATGCATCGGTGGACCAGAGCAATCCATCGCCGGTTGGACCAACTGCCGATGTGGTTACCAACAAGCTGAAAGTACACGACGCCTCCGGACAAAGCCGCCTGAACCTAGGCGAGTTGGCCAAGTTCTTGCGCTATGAATCAGGAGATGCCGCGATCAAGCCTGAGAATTATCCCGTGCTCGATCAGTTCATTGAATATCTCCGCACCAGCGGCGATGCCCGATTGATTCGCATTGAAGGTCATACCGATAACGTCGAAATCGGTCCTTCCCTTAAGGCTCGTTATCCGAGCAATTGGGAATTATCCAAGGTCCGTGCAAACGGTGTTCTTCGCTATCTTGTTGAGAAAGGCGGTGTTGACCCAGCCAGACTCACAGCCATCGCCCTCGGGGACAGCAAGCCAACCGCGTCGAACGAGGTGGAAGAGGACCGCAAGAAGAATCGCCGAGTGGAGATCGTGATGTATCCCGCCGAGACCGAGGTTTCTGAAGAGCCCCATCATGGACACACCTTGAACACGAATACTTCCAATTTGAGTGCACATGGAACTGCCGGTCAACCGAGCACCGCTCTCCCTACTTCGGATACAAGAAGCCCAGTTGCCCCTGGAACTTTGCCTGTCGAAGATTCTTTGCAGACTTCCCAGGCTGGAACCAGCAACCGTGTTGATACTCCCAATACCGGAAGTCCTTCCATGCAGATAGAGCCGAACAAACCAGATGCCCCTCAGCAACAACCAGCAAACGGAACTTCGACGGAATAGGATCCCGCGCAAAGGAGAGACTCCCGATAACTCTTGATATGCGAATCCCTGCCGCTAACCCGTCTTCCTCTCAATAGGCGACACATTCGGTGTCCTTCATGATTCCATACTGTTAGAATGCCGTATGGCTCTCCAGAGTGTCTCGGTCTCGCCGCCGCAAACAGAGGCTCTGTTTGCGGATGTACTGGTTCCACGTCATATCACCAAGACGTTCACCTATCTCGTTCCCGCCTCCATCACGCAACGTCTTCAGACTGGCAGCCTCGTCAAGGTGCCATTCGGCCGATCCGTCCTGGAGGGGGTCGTGGTTTCCATCAACTCCCACCTGGCACCCGAGATAACGTCTACGTCCCTAAAGACTATTCTTGCTCTGGTTGAAAATGAGCACAGTTCGACAATCTCCCCCACTCTGCTTGAACTCTCTCACAAAATTGCACAATACTATGTGGCCCCCTGGGGCCAATGCCTTCGATTGCTCTGCCCTCCAACACCTGCTTCCTCCACACGCCTGATAGCCACTCAACTCGGTCGCATGGCACTGGAAACAGGGACTTGCCCGGACTCCCTGCAGCCGATTCTTCAACGAATTGCCCACCGGGTTTCCGGAATCTTGACATCCACGCTCCACCCAACCCCACGTAACCATGCCTCGCGGGTGATCGACACCCTCATCGAACGCTCCTGGATCAATCGTATCCCGGCTCGCAAGCGACGACACACTCTCCTGACTGAGCCAGATGGGCAACAGACATTGCATCACGCAGTGATCGACACCAACCAGCTCCCCGAGATAGACCCTGCCTGGCGCGCTCATCTTCACCAGTGCTTTCAGGCCGACCACACGAAGAAAATCATTCTCCACGCTCCATGGCGACACCGCATCGCACGACTTGCGGAGGCCATTCGCCAGGCACATGCACGCAACAAATCAACGATTGTGGTATGCGGAGAGACTGCCAAAGCACGTTGGCTGACACACATGCTCGCGCCACTCACCGGACTACAGATCGTCTTCATCCAGCCTTCCAGCTCTCCTCAACGAGGGAAGCATCATCAAGGCTTGACTCCGACTGTAATCGTGGGAACCCGTTCGGCTGTCTTTGCTCAGCTCGATTCAGTCGGGCTCATCTGGGTTGAAGGAGAAGAGGACTCAGCCCTCAAGGAACCCAAAGAGCCTCGGTATCACGCGAGAGACGTGGCCTGCCTACGAGCGAAACAAGATCGCGCCGTCGTAATACTTGCTTCTGAACACCCATCGATGGAATCGAATTTCGATCCCGAAGCCGAGATTCAACGCATCCAGCAGGGCGTGAATCTTCAGCCCAAGATCGAGCTGGTTGATCTCACTAAAGAACGGAGAGGAACCCTCCTGAGCCAGAACCTTCGTTCTGCCATGCGTGAAATACTCGAGTGCAAGGGAAAGATTCTGTTATTCCTCAATAGGAGAGGGTACGCCCGAACACTGATCTGTCGAGACTGTGGCTGGGTACCTCGTTGTCCTTCTTGTACGGTCGCACTCCCCTACTATCGAGACGTCGGCAGTCTGACTTGTCGGTACTGCGGAGTTACGGAACAATTGCCTGACGACTGTCCCCTCTGTCACGCAACCCACATGAGCCTCGTTGGTGAGGGCACCGAACAGGTCGAAACTGAAACGCATCGCTTGTTTCCTCATGCCACGATTGTACGCCTGGACAGTGACACACTGCGCCATCCAGCCACCGCCCGATCACTATGGGAACGTGCCAGATCAAAATCTTACGACATTCTGATAGGGACCCAAGCACTGTTCACCCGTGAGCCACTCCCACAGCACCATCTGGTTGGGATCCTTCAGGCAGATTCCGGTTTGCAAGTCTCTGATTTTCGAGCTGCCGAGCGGACGTACCAACTCCTTGTTGATGCAGCAAGCTCGGCGTACCCGACATCTACTGGAGGGCGAGTCATCCTACAGACTCGCCTCCCGTCCCACCACGCCGTACAAGCTCTCTTATTCGGAGATCCCCAACAGTTCTACGAGGAGGAATTGACTGCGCGGCGGCTTCTCAATTATCCACCGCTGTGCCATCTAGCTGATCTCACTGTCGCCGGACACAACACGGCCCTTGTCGAAGAGGCTGCCATTCGCTGGGGCGCAACCCTTCAGCAACCACCCTCCGCCGAAGAACATCATAATATTGTGGTACTTGGACCCGTACCATCACTAGGAAGACAACCACGAGGCCAGCATCGCCGTCGTCTCCTGGTAAAGGGAACCGATCCCGACATCCTCACACGTCGTCTCCGGGATTCGGTTGAGAGCATGGAAAAGCAATACCGGCAGAAGCAAATCAAATTCGTCGTCGATATGGACCCGGTCGAGAGCGGATAACGTTACACGACTTTCCTGTTCCTCGAGTGAGAGATGGACGTCCTGGTCCGCTCATCATCGGACAAGGGCTGGTCTGTTCGCCACGCCCGTTTGAACAGACCATAAGAAAACGAAATCCAAAATACGGAAGCGAACAGACCCAGCACAACTGCTGAAAGGATTGCTCCCATCTCGGCCTCAGGGAGCGATTCCGACGGGCCCTTGAGCTGAATCATCAACACCACCGGCCATGCAAAGCTTTCCAGCCCGAGCAACAACGTCGCCCATGCCCAAATCTCGGTAATCGACTCTGCCTTCAACCAAAGGAAGATCCCCACAACGAAGGCCCATCCGAGAACAACGACCGGAGCAAGGGTTCCCCAGATCAGCCAGAATCCGACAACGGCTACGAGGATCCCCAAAAGGCAATTCAGTAGTCTCATAGAGATGAACCACACACGGGACGGGGCCAGAGTCTGACGGGATTGCCGGACGATGTCAACGTAAAGAAAAAGAGCGCACTGAAGGGCTGCTTAGCTCATCACTTCGGCAGCGACGGCGTCGAAGAGAGCCTGAAGTTCAAAGGGCTTTTGAAGTGTCCGCCTTGCTCCTAACATGGTTACAACATCCAGAAAATTAGGAACGCCGATTCCATCAGTCCCTCCGGTCATGGCAATGATCCGAGAATCTGGAAACTCATGCCGGAACGCCATGATGGCCTCTAATCCATCCTGATCCGGCATAAGGATATCCATAAGGACAAGGTCAACGGATGGTTCGCGGTAGCGCTCAAGTCCCGCTTTTCCGTCACGAGCCTTTCGACATGATACCCCGCCCCCTCCAAGGCGTCACGTATCAACTGACGGATTTGGACTTGATCGTCAACGATGAGGACCGACAACATCCGGCACCTCAGTCTGTGAGGCCGATGGATCCGATCCGGACTGTGGAGGCGGAATGGGTTCCTGATAGGAAGCGGCGTGATCCGACGCGCGGCGAATGGTTTGAGCCAGCTCACGAGCGTTTCGACCGGCTGCAATCACTTGCTGAAGATGGCGATGGGCCTTGCTGTCGGTGGGAATCAGCGAAAGAGCCAGCTCACTGAAACCAAGCACTGCGGTAAGACGGTTGTTGAACTCATGCAAGACGCTACGAGGGATGGCCCGAGGTGATTCCATCGTGGAGAGAGGTGCCGTAAGAGTCAGAGGAGCCGTCCGATCCGTGACATCGACGAGCATCCCGACGGTCTGGCGAGGTTGAGTTGATAGATGTTCTTGGTCAAACCAGGTCATGTAACAGAGACTGATCGTGCGAATGGCTTCATCTGTCCGAACAATGCGATAGGTCACCTCGAAGATCCGATCCTCACGGGCGTTTTTGATGGATCGGGCCATCACCTTTACCATCTCTCGATCAGAGGGATGGACCAGCTGCAGATACCTCTCCAGAGAAGCTGGTTCTTCCATCCCGATGCCATGGATGGTCCGTAGGATCGGAGACCACCAGACAGTATCTCCTTTATGGTCATATTCAAAGATCCCGATATGTCCAGCCTGTACGGCAAGATCCAAGCGCATCTGATCATCCCGGAACGTTTGATCAGCGTGACGGGAAGTCGTGATGTCCACAATGGTAACCAGGAGTGACGGCCCCGAGGAGAGGGCAATCGGGTACAAGCTGATCTTGGAGGGGAATCCAGAACCATCTTTCCTCAAACTAGACAATTCCACATCGGTTCGTGAAAGGCCGTCTGCCGAAGCCGACAAGATATCCCGAGATTCACAAGCATACTGTGCACGATCGGGAATCTGAAATAGGGAATCAACAGGACGGCCGACCAGTTCCCCGTACACATACCCGAACATCTGTTCAATCTTCCTA
>JAHBWO010000076.1 GCA_019636945.1 Nitrospira sp.
CTCAAAGCCCGGCGAGTCTGAACGGGATTTCCGTGTGCGGTTGCAGCAGATCGGGCGAGAACAGCGCGACAAAGGGGCTGAGTCTCTTCGCCAGAAATACGCTCCAAAGATTGCCACCTTACAAGATCGTATCAGACGGGCTGAATTGCAGAAAGAAAAGCAACAGGCCGAGTCCCGTTCCAGTCAAATGCAAGCTGCGATCTCTGTCGGGGCCTCGATCCTTGGGGCTTTTATGGGACGCAAAACCATCAGCGCCACCAATATTGGCCGGGCGACGACAGCCATTCGCAGTGCCGGCCGGGTGATGAAAGAGTCAAAAGATGTCGGCGCCGCCGAGGAAAACGTGGCAGCACTGCAACAGCAATTGGCCTATCTCGAAGCACAATTCAAATTCGAAAGCGATGCATTGGCAGCGGCCACCGACCCACTGAATGAAAAGCTCGACACGATTTCCGTGAAACCGACCAAGGCCAACATTGCCGTGAGGCTCGTGGCCTTGGCGTGGACTCCACATTGGCGAGATGCAAATGGGAGTCTCAATCCGGCTTGGGTTTAGCGCCTCCGTTTCTTCCGAGTTATATATAACTGCTGGTCTCTCCTTGATCTCAGCTCAAGCTGACGGTCTAGGCCTCAGAACACTCGCTAGGTAGCCAAGCCGAGTGTTGCTCCAGACGTCCTCTTCCTAGATCCCATCAAGTTTTCTGTTCTTTAGACCGAAAAAGTACCGTATTGGTTTGTCGAAATGTCTGCAGTATCAGGAAGTTGGGAGATGGGACAGGCTGTGACACTATTCGACGCTTTTTCATGAGTTCTCTCACGTTGATGGGTCTTCGACGAGGAAACACGCAGGTACGGGGCTCGGTCTGGCGATCTCCAAACGACTCGTCGAGATGATGCAGGG
Organism: Nitrospira sp.; assembly: GCA_019636945.1. Lineage (GTDB taxonomy): Bacteria > Nitrospirota > Nitrospiria > Nitrospirales > Nitrospiraceae > Nitrospira_D. The sequence goes on from JAHBWO010000076.1 coordinate 902, forward strand.
ATCGATCGGGGTGGAGTCGGCACCGGGAACCGGGTCGCGATTTTGGTTTACGGTGCAGTTTGCTGAAGAGGAACTAGACGGCCTGGTGATGGATCAGGATTCAGGCGCAGGGCACATCGCTGCGTAGAGCAGCGACGCAAAGGAGGTTGTAAAATGGAAGTCCATACGCTCGGGTTCAACCAGAAGAAGCGCTGGTCAGTCAGCCATCGACCAAAGATTGATTCGTCTCGCACACTCATAGTGCTGTTTGGATCCTCAAGCCTTCTCGATGCTGCCGGTCCAATCGAGGAATTGCTCCACGACTATCCTGACTCGCTTGCCATTGGCTGCTCAACGGCAGGGGAAATTCTGGGCACGCAAATTTACGACGAGAGTGTGAGCGCGGCGCTCGTCAGATTTGATCACACCGATATTCGGATGGCCAGTGCTCCGGTACAGTCAGCGGAAGATTCGTTTGACGCCGGACAGGATCTCGCACGGCAGCTGAACGACGCACGCCTCAGGGGCATCTTTGTCCTTTCCGATGGGCTCCAAGTGAACGGGAGCGAGCTGGTGCGGGGGCTCAACTCTCAGGTCTCATCATCGGTGGTTGTCACGGGAGGTTTGGCTGGGGATGGAGATCGCTTTCGTCGGACGTGGGTGTTGCATGGCAGGCGTCCTCAGGCCGGTTTTGTCACGGCGGTTGGGTTCTACGGTGACCACATCCGAATCGGACATGGATCAAAAGGAGGCTGGGATCGATTTGGGCCGGAGCGCCGGGTGACCAAATCAAAAGGCAACGTGCTCTATGAGCTTGATGGCCGGCCTGCACTCGAACTGTACAAGGGATATCTTGGTGAGCGGGCCGCTGGGCTACCTGCAACCGGGCTTTTGTTTCCGTTGGCGTTGCGCGCCAACGTATCGGATTCCAAGAGTCTGGTTAGGACCATTTTAGCCGTGAATGAACGGGACCAGTCGCTCACCTTCGCGGGCGGCATTCAAGAAGGAACGCTGGCTCAGCTCATGAAGGCAAATTTCGACCGATTGGTTCAAGGCGCTTCGGAGGCCGCCACATCAACGAAACTGTCGGCCAACGGATGTTCTAGTACCCTCGCGGTTGCGATTAGCTGTGTCGGACGGCGACTGGTTCTCGGGGAGCGGACCGAGGAGGAAACGGAGGCCACGTTGGATGTGCTTCCTCCCGGGACACAGCAGATCGGATTTTATTCCTACGGCGAGATTTCCCCCTATGCCACAGGAACCTGTGATCTGCATAACCAGACGATGACCTTGACGACGTTGAGCGAGGCTGCCTGAATACTTATGCATCCCTTACTGGCCCGACAACTGAAACGCTTGGGGCTCGATGAGGGGCATCCTCCATCTCCGGTGGTATGGGAGGAGCTGCTGAAGAGGATCGATCGGAGTTATCTTGAAGCCGACCAAGGCCATGCGCTCTTGGAGCGGTCGCTGGCTCTTTCCTCCTCAGAAATGCAGGAGCTGTATGCTCAACTCAAGCAGAACAGCGAAACGCAACTGGAACAGGAGCGGAACACACTCCAGACGGTCCTGCAATCACTGGGTGATGGACTCTGCGTCGTGGATGCGGAGTGGAAGATTCAGATGGTCAATCCTCAGGCTGAACTCTTGTTCGGGGAAACCAGTCACACGCTCATGGGTCGTTCCGTATATCGAATGATTTCACCAGGCCCCGAAGAATACCGATCCGAATGTCTCATTACCGACTCGACCTTTCCTTCGCTGGCGTCCGGTGAACCCTATCGAACGGATGATGGGGTCCTGTTGACCAGGAACGGTGAACTGGTACCTATTGCCCTGGTCGTGAGCCCTCTGCTGCTGACGGGCAAGGCAATTGGTGCGGTTCTGGTGCTCAGAGACATTTCGCATCAGAAGCGGGTTGAACAGGAACGTCAACAGACTGAGGGCCTACTTCGGCGCATTAAGACCGGTTTGTCTGAATTGGCAGAAAGTCCTGAAATTTATAATGGGAATCTTGAGCAGGCCTTTCAAACCATTACTCGAGTGGCGGCCGTCTTTCTGTGTGTCGAGCGGGTCAGCATTTGGTTTTTTACGGAGAATCGTTCCACGCTTCAATGTGCCAAGCTCTATCAATTCACCACCCAGGAATACTCGCAAGGCACTGTCCTGGCCGCAACGACCTATCCACGATACTTCAGGGAGCTGGAGACGGAACAACCTGTGGTGGCGGACGATGCGCAGCACGATCTAAAGACGGCGGAGTTCACCGCAAGCTATTTAGCGCCTCTGGGGATTACCTCGATGCTTGATGTGCCGATCCGTTCCGGCGGTCAGATGGTGGGGGTGATCTGTTACGAGCACATTGGTCCCATACGATGTTGGACGTTGGAGGAGCAACATTTTGCCGTGTCGGTGGCCAACACGCTCACGTTGGCCCTTGAGGCGGCTGACCGGAAAAAGGTTGAGCAGGCCCTACGGACGAGCGAAGGACGCCTGACGATGACGGTCCAGAGCACAAACATCGGGATTTGGGATTGGGATCTTAGTTCCAATGACGTGTATTTGTCCCCTGAATGGAAGCGGCAGCTGGGATATGAGGATCATGAGTTCGCCAATTCGTTTCAGGAATGGGAATGTCGAGTTCATCCGGACGACCATGAGCGTGCTCTCGGTGCAATTGAGGCCTATCTCAATGGACGAGTGGGGGCACTCGAGAACGAGCATCGCCTTCGCCATAAAGATGGATCATATCGATGGATTCTTGCCCGTGGGACCATCATTAGAAATGAAGGAGCACTCTCGTCTCGCATGGTCGGCATCCACATCGATGTAACTGACCGGAAAGCCGCTGAAGAGGTCCTGCATCAAGCCAAGGATGCGGCTGAAGCGGCGAGTCGTGCGAAGAGCCAATTTCTTGCCAACATGAGCCACGAGATTCGGACGCCGATGAACGGCGTGCTGGGCTTGGCGGAGCTGTTGCTTCGCTATCCGCTCAATGAGAAAGAGCGTCAGTTGACTCAATCGATTCATCGATCCGGATCTGTGCTCCTTGCCATCATTAATGACATTCTCGATTTCTCAAAAATCGAGGCGGGGAAATTACAATTGGAGGCGATCCCTTTTGAGGTGCGACGGACCTTTGAGGAATCCCTTGCGGTGTCTTCCTCTACTGCAGAACAGAAAGGGCTGAGACTCTCATGTCGCATCGACCCGCACATCCCGTCTGCCCTGATCGGTGATCCGACAAGGCTGAGACAGATCATCGTCAATCTGGTCAGCAATGCGGTGAAATTCACTGAGCAGGGTACGGTCACCGTCAGTGCGGAGTGGATTGGGACAAGAGAAGGGCAACCTGGATTGTCCGTCAGCGTGGCCGATACAGGTATTGGGATTCCCCTTGAGGCGCAGTCAAATATCTTCGATGCCTTCTCCCAGGCAGATGGGTCGACGACAAGGAAGTACGGTGGAACAGGATTAGGCCTGGCCATTGTCAAGCAACTGGTGACCCTCATGGGTGGGACGATTGAGCTCCAGAGTCGCCCGGGGGAAGGGACCTGTTTTCGATTCACGGTCTACTGTACGCCCGCTGCTATGCCGACTCAGAGGCCGCCCGAATTGTTCGCTGTGCCTGCCAAGCGCGGTGATACCGTCAGTGATCAGCGTCCTCTAAGGACGGGTGAGGTTCGTATTCTCCTGGTGGAGGATAATCCCGTGAACCGCGAAGTGGCGTGCGGCATGCTGGAAGTACTTAATTGTCGCATCGACACGGCGGAAAATGGCCGAGAAGCTCTTGAGGCAATAGCCAAGACCGACTATGCACTCGTCTTTATGGATTGTCAGATGCCGGAAATGGATGGATTGACGGCGACCAAACTAATCAGAGCTCGGGAAGCGGCCGAAGCTGTTTCGAGTTCCGAATTCCAGGTTTCGAGTCCAAGACCGGTGCATCCGAGCCTTCAACCTGAAACTCAACACGCGAAACCCGACATTCCCCGTCGCGTGCCGATCGTGGCGTTGACGGCACATGCGATGCAGGGGGACAGAGAGCAGTGTCTCTCTGTTGGTATGGACGACCACCTTAGCAAACCATTTACCCTCGTGCAGCTTGAGCACATGCTGGCTCGTTGGCTCCCCAACTGGCTCGGGAGTAATGCCGGTCAGCAGGCGATTTCATCCGGTTCCGTCGGGAAGGAGACGGTAGGTGACTTGCAGGAGGATCATCGTCGCGTCTCAGAGCCGGGAGGGCCATCCGCTGGATCGATCATTGATCAAACCGCGCTGGCGGGGATCCGTGCACTTCAACGTTCAGGACAGCCTGATATTGTCGTGCGTGTCGTGACGTCGTATCTCGATACATCCCCGGACATTGTGGAGCGAATACGTTCAGCCGCACGGTCACAGAATGCGACGGAGCTGCGTGCTGCGGCGCATCGCCTGAAGTCGAGCAGCGCTCAGCTTGGGGCCATGGCGGTTTCCGCTGATTGCCGAGAATTGGAGCAGATGGGGGAGCGCCAAGATCTCACGCATGTCGATGAGGTAATAGCACGGCTGGGTCAGCATTATGTGGCGGCCTGTGATGCGCTTCGAGGTGAAGTGAGCAAAGGAAAAGCTGCGGCATGACCACCGATCGACGACCGACAGTTCTGATTGTCGACGATGATACCATTGCCCGCATGCTTGCACGCGAGGCGCTGGAACAGTCCGGCTGGTTGGTTGAAGAGGCAGAGAACGGACGTCTCGGAGTTGAGGCGTTTGTCCGCCATCATCCTGATCTGGTACTTCTGGATATCATGATGCCGGAGATGGATGGGTTCGCCGTCTGTGCGGAGGTGAGGCGGTTGCCCGATGGAGCGCATACACCGGTGCTCATGATGACCGGGCTGGAGGACTATCAATCGATTACGCAGGCCTACGATGTCGGAGCGACCGATTTTATCGTCAAGCCGATCAATGGGCTGTTGCTCAGCCATCGGGTCCGGTACATGTTGAGGGCCGGCCACGCCATGCGTGAGTTGCGTGACAGCCAGGAGACGCTGGTTCAGGCTCGCGACGCCGCATTGGAAGGAGCCCGGTTGAAATCTGAATTCTTGGCCACCATCAGTCATGAGATCCGGACACCGATGAACGGCATCATCGGGATGGATGACTTGCTGCTCGACACAGAGCTGACATCGGAGCAGCGGGATTGTGCGGAAACGATCAAGGCCTCTGCCCTGGCCTTACTGGACATCGTCAACGACATTTTGGATTTCTCCAAGTTGGAGTCGGGACGCGTGACGCTGAGCCACGAAGAGTTTGAGATCCACGGGATGGTGCAGGACTATCTGACGTCGTTCCGAGAGCGCGCCGAGGAGAAACACGTCCTGCTTCGGCATGCCATCGCGTCTACCGTTCCGGCCAGGCTCCGGGGTGATCGGGTGCGTCTCGGTCGTCTGCTGTCTGTGCTCCTCAACAACGCGCTCAAGTTCACGGAGCGAGGTGAGGTTTCACTACAGGTCGGTCTTACTCCACAGATACCTACGGGTATGGAGTCCACATCTCCAGATGGGGCAAGCTGGATACGGTTTACTGTTACTGACACAGGAATTGGTATTGGTAAGGCCGATGCAGATCGATTGTTCCAGCCATTTGTCCAGGCGGATGGATCCTACCGCAGGAAATACGGAGGGATGGGACTGGGATTGGCCCTTGCAAAGCAGCTTGTGGAAGTGATGGGTGGAAGAATCGAATTCGAGAGTGAGCTCGGGAGAGGAAGCCGTTTTTGGTTCGACCTTCCATGCATCTCGGCAAGCCCGAGCCCTCCACCGGTCGTGAGACAGCGGAATGCACTCATCTATGTGAGGGAAGCGGTCAGTCAGGCGATTGTCAGCAGAACCTTGGAAAAGCTCGGTTACTACGTCGTGAGCCTTGTGAACCTGGCCGGCCTGGATCAGATTGATCCGGAACGCGCTCCGGAGGTCTTGGTGATGGAGTTCAGTCTGTTGACCTCGGAGGCAGAGCGTATTCAGGTACAACGGCTGAAAGAACGGTTTCCCCAGCTACGAATTCTTTGCTTGGCTGAGGACACACCCTGCAGTGAGATGCCATGCGAATTTCCCTTCCAGGTTGATGGCTATCTCAATAAGCCGCTTATGGTTGAGGCCATCAAGGCCGCAGCGGGAACCGAGGCGGACTAGTGGTTCGTCGGAAATGCGTCGACGAGATTCGGTGCTTCCATAACGTACCGACTCCTTTCAAACCAACAGATGTGCACTTTTCCGGTCTGCGAACGAATCAACGGCTCAATGTTTCTTGTCCTTCTGCATAATCTTGTCTGTCCAGGCCAGCAAGATTGCGGAAGCGAGGAAGGTCATGTGGATAAAGATCTTCCATTTCAAGTGTTCCGGGTTTTCATTGGCCACATCCACAAATCCTTTCAGCAAATGAATGCTGGAGATGCCGATCAAGGATGCCGCCAGTTTGATCTTGATGGTCCCAGGATCGACGTGCGTCAGCCAATCAGGACGATCGGGATGGTGCTCTAGATCCAGTTTGCTCACAAACGTCGCATACCCGCCGATCACCACCATGGTGAGCAGATTGGCAACCATGGTGACATCAATTAAGCCTAAGACGCCCAGCATAAAGACCGTTTCGTCCATCTTGTGGATATGAATCACCATTTCCCACAGTTCGACGAGAAATTTGTAGGCGTAGAGGAGTTCTGCCACGATCAGTCCGGCATAGAGGGGTGCCTGAATCCATCGACTGGCAAAGACAACCGATTCGAAGACGGCCTCGACCTGATTGCTGGCGGAGTGAGTGGGCTTATGCGAACGGTGGGTTTCCCGGGTATCGGGTAAACCAGAGTCGGACATTACAACGCTCCTTTCAGAAGAAAAGATGACCTATTCAGTCGGGTCAATCGATAATCGTCCGTATCCTAGTCAGGGGATCAGGGCCTGTCAATTCGTGAGAGCAGTGAGGAGGTTACGTTCCTGGAGCGTTGTTGGTTGGCTGTGATAGCTGGGGAGTGGGGGACGCACAGGTGATCTGCGGTAACTGCTTAATCAAACTCTCGGCTCGTGTGCAGGCCAGTTTGATCTGTTCAGCGCAATATTGTGACGGATCTTCCGCGGACAGTCGTGCGAGGAGAATGTCGGCAAATCCATTGATGGATGTCAGGCAGTTGTTCAAGTCGTGTGCAACTTTCGCGAGGGGTAATGATAGGGTCTGGTGAGCGTCAGCCGAAGGCACTGGTTCGGTAACTGTCTGGGGGCAAGCGACTCTGATCAAGGCGCTGGTGATAGACAAGCGGAGTGTCTCGGCCGAGGGTGGAATAACGAGTAACACTTCATGGGCTCCAGCACGGATGGCGTCAGACAGCCTTGTGGTATCGGTCGTTCGGTGGAAGCCGATGATTGCACTGGAGGCGGCTGTCTCTCGTACCCGCTCCACCGCATCTCGTCCGGTATTGTCCGGCAAAGAGAGGTCTATGAGAATCACCGGGACGTGATGGGCCTGTAAGTAGGTGAGCCCCTCCTCAAGGGAGAACACGACATCCAGTGTCACCGACGAATGATAGGCAAGGGCTATCAGCTCTCGGAATGACTGGGCGAGGTCAGGATCGGATTCGATCAAAAGAGCCGCACCTGACGATGATAGCTCTGTGGACATGTTCAGTATGGTAATGGTCTACCCTGCAGTGATACTGGGCGGAGTATCATATGAAGCCTGTGTTTGAGGCTAGAGTGACTCTGTTCTTATCGGAATACGGTACAGAGTTCTTTACCAGGGAAGGTTTGGCAAGAAGCTGCCATCAGAATGTATTTAGGCGCAGCCCGGCGGTAGGCGGGGCTCAGACCCCTTGAAGCTTCCGGCGTAGAAGGCAGCGATCTGCGATCGGCGACCTATACTAAGTTTGGAATAGATATTGGCGAGGTAGTTCTTGACCGTTTTTTCGCTGAGTTGCAAAAAATGCGCGATTTCCTTGTTGGTGAGGCCCTTGGCAACGAGAGGAAGGAGCCGCTGCTCTTGGGGCGAGAGGAGGGGACGTTTGGATTGTCCGGGCTCGGTAGGGGCGTGCTTCAGTCGGTTCAATGTGTGTTGGGGCAAGCGAGCATCCATCAGGGTCTTGCCAGCTGCAACGGTTCGAATGGCGCGCACGAGTGTCTGAGAAGCGATGTCTTTGAGGAGATACCCATGAGCGCCGGCGAGAACTGCTTCGAGCACCGTATGGTCGTCGGCAAAACTTGTGAGAAACAACACACGGGTGGTCGGACATCGTGCAAGGATCTCACGGGCTGCATCCACACCGCTCCCGTCCGGTAAGCGGATGTCAAGTAACGCGAGATCCGGTTTCAGGCGAACACAAAGCTTTTTGGCCTCTGCCATTCGCTTTCCCTGTCCAATGACTTTTAGTCCGGGTGTCAGGTTGAGGACGGCACAGAGACCGATTCGCACGACTTCGTGGTCATCGACGATCACGAGTCGAATCGTTGATGACTTACTCATACAACGCATCCTTTTTTAATGGCACATCGACCGTGATCGTGGTTCCACGTCTTGGTACGCTTTCGAGAGTGAAGGAGGCAGTCATTTGCTGTGCACGAGCGGCCATATTAGCAAGTCCTCGGCCGGTGCGGCGTTTGCGTGAAGGAGAAAAGCCGACGCCATTGTCTCCGATGAGTAACCGGATCGAGTTATGAGCGACGCTCAGCTGCAGCCAGCGACGGGAGGCACGAGCATGGCGCACGCTGTTACTCAGGGCTTCCCGCGTAATGTTCAACAGTTGCTCTCCGATCTGAGGGGTGATAAAGGACAGCACGGGGCTCTTGATCTCAAGCTCAGTTGCGACACCCTCGGTGTCGGTCGTGGAGGCGATAAGCTCTTGCAGTGACTGTCCGAAGTCCATCTGAACGGACGTCCGGTCTGTGAGTAAGGTGATAAACCGTCGAACATCGACCATGAGACCGTTCAACTGGCGGATGGCCTGGGATATGTACGCTTTTGATCGGCGTGGTGATCGCTCCATTGCAAGCTTGCTGGCTTCAAGCTGCATCCCGACTGCGTACAGAGCTTGAAGGAGATTATCATGCAGGTCTCGACTGAGTTGCTCTCGTTCTTCCAGCGCCAGTTTACGTTCGGTAATATCCTGTACCGCAGCAAGAAGCAGTGGGCCTTGCCGGTCAGGCAGGTCGATCCTGGTGGTTTTGACCAGCACCCAAATGATCTCCCCTGATTTGCGGATATACCGTTTCTCATAGGTATAGCCGGCTCTGACTCCACGGTAGAATTCTTCAGTCAATCGAATATTGGTGGAGAGATCCTCCGGGTGGGTATACAACGCGTACGTGCTGCCGATAATTTCGTGGACCTCGTATCCGGTCAGTTGGCAAAAGGCGAGATTCGCAGTGATTACGCGCCAGTTTTCATCGAGAATGCAGAGCCCAACGGGGGCTTCAGCGACGAAGCGCTGGAGCCTCAGCTCGCTCTCCCGTAATGCCTGCTCGGCACGTTTGTGTTCCGTGATATCTCGGAAACTCCAGACCCGGCCAACGATTTCGTTGTCAAGAATTTGCGGTCGAGAATACCGTTCAAACACTCGCCCGTCCTTGAACGTGACCACATCAAAACTTTCCTGCTCCGGCTGGGCATACAGCTCACGGACTTTCCGCAGGAATGTCTCGGGTTCCTGAAGCTGGTCCATCACAAAGGTGAGTAGTGCGTCGTCGTCCCCACTGTCCGCGAGCGACTGGGGGATGTTCCAGAGGTGCAGGAACCGTTGATTCGCACTGGTGACCTTCCCTTGTCGGTCGATGACCAGCAAACCGTCGGCCACTGAATTGATGGCGGCTTGCAAGAGCGAGTACGCTCGTTTCCGATCAGAGATGTCACGAACAAAGGCGAAGTTGTATTCCTTCCCCTCTACGGCAATAAAACTAGCGACAATTTCTACAGGGTAGGTTTCGCCGGATTTGGTGCGATGACGCGATTCAAAGCGAAGACGTCCTGCTCGACTCAATTCCGCCCAATGTTCAGGCCACCGTTCCGTTCGGTATTCGGTATCAATGTCGTTTACGGACAGACGAAGTAACTCTTCACGTGAGTACCCGAGTCGTACGCAAGCGGCGTCATTGACATAGAGAAAACGAGCCGACTGATCGACCCAGAACACAAAATCTGCGGAGCGGTCAACGGCCAGCTGAGTCAGCCGGAGGGCTTGTTCGGCTTGCTTCAGGTCGGTCACGTCGCGGGCGACTCCGACCAATCCGATCACGCATCCGTTCTGGGCTCGGTGCGGGGTCTTGATCACATGAAAAATGCGGGGGGTGCCGTTAATGGGCACAATTTCCTCGAATTCCTGTTGGACCGCCCCTGAAAAAACATCACGATCTCCGGCCATACAGCGATCGGCAACTTCAGGCGGAAACAGTTCGGCGTCGGTCTTTCCGATGATGTCGTCGGGGAGCTTGTTGAGCGTCTGTGCAAAGGCCGAATTGACGAATCGATAGTGGCCGTCTCGACCCTTCATGAAAATGACGTCGGGGGCCGTTTCAATGACGGACCGCAGCAGTGCCTCTTGGTCTTGGAGGGCCTGTTCTGCTCGTTTGCGATCATCAATGTTCTGGATAACGGCGATCAAATAGTCCTGATCGGAAGAGCCGCTCTGGACAAGTGAGACGGTTAAATCGACCCACGCCCATGTGTCGTTGCTTCTGCGATACCGTTTCTGCATCGAGAAGGAATGGCGCTTCCCCGTGAGCAGTTCGTCGAGATAGACAAGATTCGCTTCCAAGTCATCCGGATGCGTGAGGTCTTGAAATGTTCGCTGGAGTATGACTTCAGATGAGTAGCCCAGCAGTTCGCAGAGGTGTGGATTGACTCGAAGAAATCGTCCGTCGAGGTTCAGTTGAGCAATGCCGACTCCCGCATGTTCATAAAGCGCTCTCCAGCGAGCCTCATTTTCTCGAATCTGCGCCTCGATAAGGCGGCTCTCGGTGATGTCGCGTACAAGACAGCCGACTGTTGCCTGGGATGTGTGACTCCCTGGAATCAGGGTCAGGACCCCCGAAAAATAGCGTAGGGTTTGATGCAATCGAACGGCGTAGTTAATGGTCGCAGGTTTGCCGGTCCTCATGACTTGCCGGATCGTTTCGACATAGTGGGACCCCGCATTTTCTCCGAATAGGTCGGTGAGGCGTCGGCCGATGAGCTCCTGTTTTGGCAGCAAAAGCTTGTCGTCGCTGTGGGTCCAGACATTGAGGTATCGTCCGTCTTGGTCAAACTCAAAGGCGAGGTCGTCCAGCGCGTTCAAAAACGAACGAAGACGCGTTTCGGCCCTCAGGGTCGCCTCCTCGGCCCGTTTGATCTCAGACTGATCGACATAGAGACCGACAGCCAGAGACAGCTGTTCGAACTCGTCATAGACGAACACGGGCCAGAGGAGAAGGTCCAACAGCTTTCCATCTTTTCGCCGGCGCCGGAGCTCAATCGGGCCGATTAATTCCCCACGCGTGCCGGCTTGCCAGAGGGCATTTGCCTCGACTTCTTCCTCAGGCTGGGTATATGGAAGTTCACACCCGAGCACTTCTTCTTTCGACCATCCGAACAGATGGGTCGCGGCTTGGTTCCAACTGACCACCCGCGCTTCTCGATCAAGACTGACGATCGGCAATGCGGATTCTTCAACGAGGGTCTGGAGCAGGCGGGACGTTTCCTGGAGCTGCTTTTCTGTCCGCTTGCGTTCTGTCACATCCTCACAGACTACAAGGATGAGGATCTGATTTGTGTGATCGTGGATCGCCTGCGCGCGCTCTTTGACCCAGATCCTGACCCCGTCTTTCCGGAGTTTTTGAATGTCCCACTGAAACACGGTATAGGGACTGGCGGCGCACGCGACCAACTGTCCCAGCACCGTCTGGTGGTCTTTGGGGGAAAAGAGCTGCAAGATGGACCGGCCGATGAGATCTTCTTTCTGGTATCCGAGTTGATCCGCTCCAAAATTATTTGCGGATAAAATGGTGCCATCAGGGGAGAGCGTGAAATACATGAAGGGGTTGTGTTCGTAGAGGGATTGGTAGCGTTGCTCACTTGCCTTGAGGGCCAACTCGGCCTGTTGCCTTCGCGCAATTTCAGTCTTCAGCTCATGGACAGCCTGTTCCAATCCGGCTGTTCGTTCTTGGACACGTGTTTCCAGGGTGTCTCGGATCGCTTGCTGACTGAGCTCGAAGTCTTTACGGGCAGTGATATCTTCAACCGTGCCCATCATGCCCGAGACCAGTTCACTCTCATTGCCTGTGGCACGACCACGGCAGGCCACCCATCGCGTGGCTCCGGAAGGGGTGATGATGCGAAGTTCGACTCCGCAGGGAGAATGGTCGTGAACGGCCTTCGTAATGGCCGCACTGAGATAATGGCGATCATCCGGATGAACGAGAGCAAAGAACCCTTCGTATGAACCATCGAATGTGCCGGGAGAAAGGCCGAAGATCCGTTCGGTTTGCTGCGACCATATCACCCGATTTGTCTTGCCGTCCCATTCCCATGTCCCCACTTGGGCAGATCCGAGTGTGGTGGTTTGCGCTGAAAGACAGCCTTGTTTCGCATGAACGAGTGCCTGTTGGAGTTCAAGGATCTGGTGGCGCAGTTGGGCAACCTCGTTGATCGTTGAACTGTCAGTCCCCGGCGGTAAACTCATGAATAGAAACCTCTGGGTAGTCCGGACGCAGTCCTGGTGTCAGTCCTGTTGCAATCAAAGGTCACAGAAAGCGGGGGATAGTATAGGATCCGGTGATCAGACAAAACTAGAGGGGGATGGAGGCAGAGGTGCCCGCAGTGAGAGGTGAACGAGAGAACGCCGCCGGTCGCAGGAACGTCAGAGTTTCGGGCTGTGGCTCACACTAGGCATATGCGATTCCTTCATGAACCAGGCCACGGCTTCGGTACGTCGTTTCACATGGAGTTTGTCGAAAATATTCGCCAGGTAGTTCTTGATGGTCTTGTCGCTCAGCCGCAGTTGGACGGCAATTTCCTTGTTGGTCTTGCCCTCCGCCAAAAGCGGCAGGATTAAGCGTTCCTGTGGAGAAAGCCGAGAGACTCCTTGTGAAGTGACTCCCAAGTGCGAGCTGGTCCGAATCCAATGCAGCGCCTGCTGTGTCACGCGTGGATCAAGATAGCCCTGACCCGAGGCGACCGTGCGGATGGCCCGAATCAGGTCATCCATGCGAACGTCTTTCAGTACATAGCCATGGGCGCCGTTCTGGACAGCAGCCATGACGGTCGTGTCTTCAGCATAACTTGTGAGAATCAGAATTCGTAGTTTGGGTGATACGGTCAGCAAGCGGCGGATGGCCTCAGTGACCGTCGCGTCAGGAAGTTTCACATCGAGCAAAACCATCTGAGGCGTCAACCGCTCGACGAGGCCCACACCGCTGGCGACCGTTGCCGCTTCGCCCACGATGGCGAGATCTGCTTCAAGGTGAAGCAGGGCGCGCAGTCCCCTGCGGACCATTTCATGATCGTCGATGAGTACAATGCTGGTTTGTAGTTGTTTCATATAGTTGCCAGTAATGGTTCTAACGAAAATTCAGCCATAATCTGCGTGCCTTTTCCTGTCCGAGACTGTACACGCAGCGTCCCACCAAGTCTCTTGGCACGCGCTTCCATGTTGGTCAGTCCGTACCCACGTGACGGTCCTGGAACCTGAGTAAAGCCAATGCCGTCATCTTGAATGCTGATTCGGATTCTTGTTCCCTTCATGCGAATTGAGACAGCGACCTGGGTTGCATGGGCGTGGCGGACACAGTTGCTGAGGGCTTCGCGAACAATATTCAGGATTTCGCGCTCTTCCTCGCTCGTGAGAACCTCGGTCGCGTTGTGATGAAGATCAAGCTTTACCTGTAGTCGTCCTGATTGTCCATAGACCGCACACAATGTTGAGAGTTCCGATGACAGGTCGAACTCCTGAACGGTCCCTGACTCTAACTCCCGAATCATCCCACGGACTTCATGGATCAGTTGGTTGATCTGCTGGACTATTTGGTCGTTGAGCTCTGTTGTGTCCGTTGTTTGATCGCTTGGGGCTCGCCGCGCCATTTCAACATTCAGACCAATGGCATATAAGGATTGCAACAGAGAATCATGCAGATCGCGGCCGATACGGGCTCGGTCTTCCAATAGTCTTCTCAAACGGCCTTCGGTTGCGTTGAACGCAGTAGATAATTCGCTGACGTGAGGCTTCAATTGGTAGAGGTCGGTTGATTCTATAGCTGAGCACACGGCAGGGGGTGCAGACAATGCTGCGCTTGACCGAAGTCCCCCGTCCAAAAGCTGTAAACCGGCTTTGCCATCTGTCACGCTGGTTTCCCTCCATTTCATATTCATTCCCCCGTTGAGTTAAGGCTAATCCGCATAATTCGACTTTGTACCCTCGCAAGGCACGGAATGCACCTGGCGGATCCGCCAGGTGCCGTTAACCGCTACTAATAGCGCGCTTTCGGCATCGGAACCCTACAGAACAACACGAGAGGCTCTCAAAGTATTGAGAGCGCTCTTCTCACCCTCGCACAAGTGAGCCCTAAGCAGGCACTCGAAAAAATGGACCATATGGACCTATGCAGAAACACGCACATCTCGATTTAATCCGGGTCTTGCAAGAATGCATTTCTCCAAGTCTAGCAGCCAGTCTTTGTTCATTCAGTATTTATACGTCGAAATCCTAGTAGAGAACCTGGCGGACACGCCAGGTGACGTGTGGACCACCTCAAGAGGAGTATGTGCCTCGATTCGCAGGGGTGAGACGGTAGCTCTCATGTTCGGCTGTTCAGCCCTACTTAGGCAAGACTGAAAGGAGATGACAATGCAGGCACTTGAGATGGGAGTAGACAGGGCAATCGCATTTAATGAGGAAGGCTTTCTGGTCAGGACGCTCGAAGGCAAAGCGGATATGATTCAGGCGTACAAGTTGCGGCATCGCGTGTTTGCAGAACAGCTTCAATGGGTTCCCAAGAATCAACATGGGTTGGAGTTTGATGCGTACGATGCGTTTGCAACATCGGTTGGCCTATTCGACGTAAGTGGTATGCTTCGTGGGGTTTTTCGGATGGTGAATTCGTCGTTCCCATTCATGCTTGAAGACGAATTCCGCACGTGTCTGCTCCCGACGTGTGAAGTCCGGAAATCACCAGAGGCGGCGGAGATAACGCGGTTGGCGGTTGATCCGATGTTGACCGATAAAGGTCTTTCCAATCGTGTGATGCAGATCCTCTTTAAAGGTGTCTACCAGTGGTCGATGCACAATGATGTGCGCTATTTGTATATGGTTGTTGAAAAGCGATTCCTGCGGGCACTGCGGGGGATGGGTTTTACATGCGAGGCCATCAGTCCCGCCGTGTCTCTTCCTCCGGCGCAAGCAGTTTCGATTGCCGCAGTGCTTGATTGGGAACAGTTTCATCATAACTGTTCCCAGCAACAACCGTCTTTTTATCGTTGGATGAACGCCATTGATGGTTCTCAGTCGTTCGCACGGAGTGGGTTTGCCGCTAAGGATTCTAAGGAAGAGTACGGTAAGCCTCACTCTTGCCACCAGAGGCAAGTAGAAGCACCCGGTGCACTAGTAGCAGCGTAACCGCCCTCTGGTAGCGACAGAGGGCGCCGACTTACATATTGGGGAATAGACCCTGCTCTATGGCACAGGCAACTGCCTGGGTGCGGGAACCGACATCGAGTTTCTGGAAGATGCCTTCAACGTGAAAACGAACGGTTCGTTCGCTAACGCCAATGATGCGCGATATCTCCCAGTTCGTCTTTCCTTGTTTCATCCACTCGAGCACCGTCAATTCACGCTGAGAGAGTCCCTTTACACGGTTGGTGGAAGGGGCGTGTACATTTGAAATCAGGATTCGGTGGAAATAGGGAAGGAGGTATTCGAGCAATTTTTTGTATCGCAGGTTGTAGGCAAGCTCGCCGCCGGCAAAAGAAAAAAATGAGGAGAAGTTTCGACCTGGTTCAAGCATCCCAATTGTAATTCCATGTGTGAGACCGTAAGAACGAGCTTCTTCTACGAATTCT
Organism: Nitrospira sp.; assembly: GCA_019636945.1. Lineage (GTDB taxonomy): Bacteria > Nitrospirota > Nitrospiria > Nitrospirales > Nitrospiraceae > Nitrospira_D. Next base: position 16,931 of record JAHBWO010000076.1, read on the forward strand.
AATTGCTTTGCGGAACTGGCACCCTTGTAGCTCTGCTCCCATACCTGGGTCTCAAATGTCGAAAGGGTCGACTGAAGGACAGGGTCGACCGTCGCGTATCCCCTGGTGCCATAATGATACAGCCAGTCGTTTGAGTAACTGACATTAATGACGCTATTGAAGTCCTGGAAGGCCCCTCTGGAGGTTAACTGAGCGATGCCACCAATAACCAACGGAGAGTCCAGTACTTGCTGAACTAGCTGAAGGAGGTGATGGACGTCGGTTCCAGTGGTCGCTTGCATTGTATGGTGGAGGATTTCCAGCACACACTGCATCTCATTTCTTGAGAGATCATCAAAAATCTCGGTCTTAAATGGATGAGTGGGCCCCTTAAGCAAAGTGGGAATCCCAGGGAGAGATTCCCCTGCAAGTTGGGTAGAAGGAGACCCTGTAACGGTGCTCACTCCATTTTGGCGAATGAAAGGAAAGACGCAGTGTAGCTGGCTACTAGAAATTGAATCGTTGAGCTTAAGAGCTTCACCCATGGTGGCGTAACCTCCAAAGAGGCGAATAGTTGCGGTTTGAGCTGACAGGCTCACAATGTACGCATCCTGAAAGCCAAGATCAACCAGGAAATAGGAAAATATTGGCCCCTTCGTTTTGGAGGAGTAATTGGCCCGAGTAGGTACATTTAGCTCTATGTTGGTGTTTCCGTATGGCGCTATTCTGGATACGTATCCTCATTAAGACCATCGGTCAGGCAGGATGTTTCATTGTTGATCTATGGAGTACCTGTTCTTTGCGTCTCATGCTCTGCACATTAATGGGAGTTGTCACCGTAATAGCAGGGTCGACGGCTCATGCTCAGGCTCTTCGCTTTCAACCACAGGGGGCTGGAGCTGCCGGTCAAGGAAATGCCTTTGCAGCGCAAGCCGACGATGCCTCAGCCATCCACCATAATCCTGCAGGTCTGACGCAGGTCCGAGGTGTTCAGATGGTTTTTGGTATTGCCTTAGTGGGCGGTTCTATCAAGGCTAAGAGCGCTACTGGACTGGATACACGAGGCGATTACGGGGGAAGTGTCAGCTTTCCTCCTCCTGGACATACGTACCTTAGTGCGAATCTTGGCGCGATTGGAAATCCGAGATTCTCAGCTTTCACAATCGGGTTGGGGCTGACCTCGCCCTTCGGCTTGAGGGTCAGGTTCCCCGTCGACAGTCCCTTTAAGACAGCCGTGACATCGGCGGAGTTGCCACTCATCGCAATCAAGCCGACGATTGCTTACAAGATAAGCGATGCTCTTTCCGTTGGTGTGAGCGCTGATATCTATACGTTTGCGAGCTTTCTGGGTGAAGGGCATGTCGAACAAAAGCAAATCAGTGCAGGGAGTCCAGGCATTCCAGCCGGAGCAGAAGTTGAGTTGAACGGGTCCGGTACAGGAGCGGGAGTGACGGCCAGTCTCCTCTATACCCCATTTAGAAACGGGGCGGGGAAGCCCATCGTTTCTGTCGGACTGGTCTATCGCAGTCAGTCCGTGCTTCCGTTGAATGGCACATTGCTTGTCAGCGGAATGAAGCTTGCTGATGCATCAACGGATTTGGTGTTGCCACAGATGGCTAAGGGGGCCATTGCTTTCTGGCCGGTACGTACGAATGAGCGTGAGTGGAAGGTAGAGCTGGACGTGGAGTATGTCGGGTGGAGCTCTAATAGAAATCTCGATGTCCGAATATCGAATGGTGGAACAATTCCCCAGCTCCAACAGTGGAAGAATGTGCCGGTGGTTGCACTCGGTACCGAACATCGATGGTTGAATCCACGATGGCTGTCACATTGGGAGGTGGCCGTTCGATCAGGGTATACCTATACGGGAGATCCTGTCCCTGATCGGACCTTTAATCCCGGTATCATCTCATTGCCCGCCCATACACTATCGCTTGGCTTAGGTTTTCACTGTACGGGCGCTGGTCGATTGTTTGGGATAATCCCTTGCAGCGGGGATTCAGCCTTCTGGCCGAAAGGGATTGGGTTTGATCTTGCGTATCAGGAATGGTTTTATGAGGCCCGTACGGTTGTGGGAAACCTAAATCCAACCGTGGACGGGTCCTATCACGCCTTTGTGCATTTGGGAACGTTTAGTTTTCGGTATCTGTATTAGGTTTATAGGGCGGAAAGAGCTATGCTTGCGGAAGTCCCTTGCGAAGGTTTGCGACAGCCTGAGTATTGAGGCCCGCCTCGCGTAGAGATTCATCACTGGCCGCGGCCACCGCGTCGAGGCTGCCGAATTGCTCCAAAAGGCGCTTGCGTCGTAGCTCCCCGATG
>JAHBWO010000077.1 GCA_019636945.1 Nitrospira sp.
CTTGAGGCACACCAAGCAGCTCCAGACGGTTCCTGGTCTCACGGGCTTCGGCCCTGGCGGCCTTCATGGCAGCCTCACGCCGCTGTAATTCAGCAAGGCTGACGGCCTTGTTCTCGTACAACTCCTTGGCTCGCACATGAGATCGTTCAGCCTCCTCCAGCCTGGCCTCAGCTTTCAGATGTTCGCCCTCAGCCACACCAAGGTCGACGCTGTGGAGCAGCGCCAGGAGCGTGCCTTTTTTCACGTCCTGCCCGACATCGACATGAACCTTGACCACCCGGCCACGAATCAGGGCCGTGACCTCGGCCAATTCGTTTTGGTTGGCTTGGACGGTGGCGGGAAATTCACGATGTGAAAGGATCTCCCCCTGCGCCACCGGCGACAGCTCCAACTGCATGTGGGATAGCTCTTCCGCGGTCAGACGCAACAGCCGTGATGGGGCAGAAGGCGGGTTCTGCGCGACAGGAGTGGGATCGGTCGCCCTGTTCTCACAAGCCGCTCCTCCCGCGAGGAGGAGACAGATCACCAGACTGCGAGAACAGGCATGTACAAGATGTCTGGCGTTGTATCGCGGCACGGGGCTGTTACCCATGAATGATCACTGCCTCTCCACTCAGTCTCCTCGCACAGGGCATGCCCTCCAATCACGTGATTTTCCTGGTGCATGGCTCCATTTTCGTCGCCAATTGCCACGGCGCAAAGAGGACGCTGTAGCAAAATGCAACAGACGCGCACTGAGACCGCACATGTCATCGATTGTTGATTACGAGATACCGATCGCGGTAGGGTCACAGCTGTATGAATGTTACGCCGCAGTTTCCGGACGAACAATCAACGATCGGTGAGTTTACGCGCCAGCCGGACGCGTTCCGCAACTGGGTCACAGCCAACGGCAGCTCCGGCTATCCCGCCGCTTCCAGCCGGTATCATCTCTACGTCTCATGGGCTTGCCCCTGGGCCCATCGGACGATCATTGTGCGCAAGCTGAAGCAGCTCGAGTCCGTGATCGGAATGACCGTCGTGGATCCGATTCGTGATGAGCGCGGATGGGCGTTTCGTGAAGGTCCTGGGCACTCCCCGGATCCCATCAATGGATTTTCATTTCTGAGTGAGGCCTATAAGGCGACCGACCCGCACTACATCGGACGATTTACAGTCCCGGTGCTGTGGGACTCTGTCACCAAACGCATTGTCACCAATTCCGACGATGACCTGATGAGAATCTTCAACGGTGAATTCAACCGGTTCACCCAAAGTCCGATCGACTTGTATCCGGACGGGCTCCGACAAGAGATCGACGAACTGAACAGCTTTATCTACGAGAATGTGAACGATGGCGTGTATCGAGCGGGATTCGCTACATCACAGCAAGCCTACGAACGAGCGGCACGGCGACTGTTTACCGCACTGGATCAACTGGATGCACGTCTCGCCTCCCGCCGCTATCTCTTCGGGCCTGAATTTGTGGAGACCGACTGGCGGCTCTTCGTCACGCTGATTCGGTTTGATGCGATCTATCACGGACATTTCAAGTGCAATGTCCGACGAATTCTCGACTACCCAAACCTCTTCGGATATCTCAAAGACCTCTACCAAACAGACGGCATCGCCGAGACCGTGAATTTCGACCATATCAAACGGCACTACTACATCACGCACGACGACATTAATCCGACCCGCATCGTTCCGATCGGCCCCGATCAGGACCTTACCGCTGCCCATGGGCGAGAACGTTTAACCGGTTAGTTTCTCACCTGCTAAAATCCTCATGACACTTCAGTGATCGGCTGCCATCAAAGACTGCCATGTGTGCAAGAGACTAGACAGCTCTGAGGAAATTCTCCTCATCACCCCATGCCATCTCAGCTCCCTGGGTCCATCTCTTCTATCTTTACGTGATTTTCAGTCGCGCATAAGAGTTGCTGTATCGTCATACGGGCGAATGGGGTTCTGTGTGTGGTGGGACCAGTTTGCAACAGAGTGATGACTGTGAAATCAACAGCCAAACAGGATCGCGGATATCGTATGCGTTTGAGGGGGGTCTTGGATTTTATTTATTAAAAAGGAGGAGTTATGGATAGCAGTCTCTTGATGTTCATCGTCGTCATGCTCGTCCTCTTTTTCGGAGGTCTGATCGTCTACAAGAAAGGGGCTTAGCTGCTCGCATCCTGGTTATCTCAGGGGAAGTGTCCAACACTTTGTGCAGCCGTCTTGGGACGGCGGGTGCGGTGTTCCTTTTTCGGGGTGTGGCCAGGTGTAGAGACGATCTTGGGTCGGCCGAAATCCGAAGACTGATGATGTGCGCGTTTCGTACCGGAACGAGCACATCATCTCAGTGTGTTGGTGTGCACGAACGGCCTGTCCAGCTTATCTGACGACCAGGACTGAGCAAGCTGGTTGCTGGACGAGTTTCAACGAGACACTGCCCTGAAGGAAGCGTGCGACGGCACTCCGCCCTTTTGCACCTGTCACAATCAAATCCGGCTGTTCGAGATTCACGATCTTCATAATTTCTTCCGCCGCCGGTCCGACCCGGGGGAATTGCCTGACCCGGTACCCGACCTTTTCGAGTTTGGCGGCCTCCTGAGCCAGCAACTGTTCTCCCGCCTCTTTCACCGCCGTATACCGCAAGAACGGCATGACATGCACCAAGAGAATCACAAGAGGCTTGCCGTCGGCCGTAGCCGTGAATCGTTTGAGCAGAAACTGAAGTGCCTTCCCTGATGAGGCAGATCCGTCTGTTGCAAACAAGATCCGTCGAGGAGTGTGCGGCGGCTCCTTGACGATCAGGACCGGAGTCGTGGCATGGAGCGTCACGGCGGTCGACACACTCCCCAACATGAACCGGTCAATGGCGTCCAAGCCTCGACTCCCCACCACGATCATCGCGGTATTTCCCGCATGCTTCAACAACGCCTGTGCGATCGGTCCTTGTTCCACACGGACGGAACCGGTCAATCTCAACTCAGTCATCCGTTTCTTCGTGCCAAGTTCCACCTGCTGTGCTCGGCTTTCCAACAGATGAATCGCCTCCCCGATATCAGGTTCATACCCGCTGACGGATGGATAGGTGAGAGCCGGTACCCGGGCGGAATTGAGATCGACGGAATGGATCGCCGTCACCCGAGGGGCAGACCGAAAGGGAATCTTCCCCACCCAATCCAGCGCCCATTCGGAATATTTCGACCCATCGATCCCCACCACAACCTTCATTGTCATGTCACTCCTCCAGACAATAGGACATGCTGCTTCGTCATGCAGACATCACCGACGGCAGTTGGCACTCTTTGAAAATCCCTCCACCGAATGATCGCCTTCCGCGTTTCCTTATTGACCATCGCCAGCTCTTCGTCTCTCGTCCCAAGAGATCGTTACGGTGACTGAGCTGGAACTTGTTGGCTTGATTGAGCCAACCAGCGAATATAGAGCAGGATGTGTTGCTTTTCTTCCTTCGATAGTGCCCATTTCCAAGACCCCATCGCGGTGCCCCGTTCGCCTTCGTGAATCGTCTGGGTCAGCTCGATATCGGACTTCCGCTGGACTGCGAGGCTCGTGAGGTCCGCTGGTGGCGGGGTGACATTGAATGCGTGCCCTTTTCCCTGTTCTCCATGGCAAAACCGACAATACTCCCCATAAAGACGCTTCCCCTCCTGCAAGTCGTAATGCTCACGGAGCGCCTTCTCACTACTCTGCTGCGCAGCGCCGGCATCCGCAACAGGGAGACATGACAGAACAAGGAACAGACATAATAGGACAGCCCGTGAGAACATCAGCTTCCCCCTCCCATCCATACGAGGAGAATGAAGGGCAACCATCGTGCCATTGAAACGAGCCACAATAAGGTCGTAGTCTAGTTTGAACCGGTTGAAAGCACGGGGCTTCTTCGAACTGAAGACCCAGACTCGCTTCGAGAGTGGGGAAAATTTCTCAGAAGCATTCTGCCCACTGTCGCAGAATGCTACAGCAGCGGGAACTGCAAGTCCGGAGATCGATGCTTGAGAAGCGTGGCCACAATAACGGAGGCCGGCAGGAAAGGTAGACCCAGAAAGAATCGATCAGCAGATCCGCGGGAGTTGCTCGCCTGATAAGAGGTCGAGCACACGATGGGTGCCAACAACCGTCCGTAAGATGACCATGGAAGGATCACGGTCCGTTACAATGCCGATCTGAGCTGCCTGATTGGCCGCTTGATGTCGATGCATCACGGCCAGAGCGGCGTCTACCTGCGACTCAGGCACTATCGCAACAAAGCGTCCTTCATTCGCCACATAGAGTGGGTCGAGTCCTAAGAGCTCACAGGCCCCGCGCACCGGTTCGTTCACAGGGATCGCAGACTCTTCCACCCTCATACCAACCTTCGCCGCTGTGGCCAGTTCATTCAGCACACTCGCAAGTCCGCCTCGGGTGAGATCGCGCAGGCAATGGATCTCGATCCCACTGTCGCTCAAATCGGCCACGATGTGATGCAACGGAGCCGTATCGCTTTCCACATTCCCGTCGAACGCCAAGCCTTCCCGCACACTGAGCACGGCCACGCCGTGGGAGCCAAGATCGCCGCTCACAAGAATCGCGTCACCCGGTTGGATCAACGTCGGCAAGACACGAACACCGGACGGGACCAGACCAACGCCAGACGTATTGATGAAGATGCCGTCACCCTTGCCGCGATCCACAACCTTGGTATCGCCGGTCACGATCGGCACACCCGCCACTCGCGCGGCCTCGGCCATTGAATTCACAACTCGCTGCAGCACGTCCAGACTCAGCCCTTCTTCCAAGATGAATCCCGCGCTCAGATAGAGCGGCTTGGCACCGCACATGGCCAGATCGTTGATCGTGCCGTTCACCGCCAGACTTCCGATATCGCCTCCTGGAAAGAAGAGCGGCCGTACCACATACGAATCGGTGGTGAAAGCGAGCGTACCTTTCTCCACCAGCCACGTCGCACCGTCATGCATAGGCGCAAGTATTGGATTTTGAAATGCCTTCAGGAATACGTCTTGAATCAACTCTTGCATGAGCCGGCCACCGCCACCATGGGCGAGTTGGATAGTCTTCTTAGTTGAGAGCGGCAGTGGGCAAGCTGGCTCGAAGGCTTTATTCCTGGTCATGGCATTCTCTCGTTGTTCGTGAAGCGTCGTTCGTATCTCGTATTTAGCTCCTGAGTACCAGGTTTCAAGTTCAACGTTTCAAGTTGGGCAAAAGCCAAGAACCTCAAACCTGAAATATGAAACTTGAAACCGTAGGCCGATACGCTTCACGCTTCACGAGCGACGTGGCCCCGATACCGATAATACGCCGCACAAGCCCCTTCGCTCGACACCATCGGTGCGCCCAATGGTCGCTCCGGCGTGCAACGGGTGCCAAAAGCTGAACAGTCCATTGGTCTGAGTAAGCCTTGGAGGACCAGTCCACTCTGGCATTCGGGATCTTCAATGCCTACTGACAGCTGCGCAAGTTCACGTTGAAACCTCACCTCTGCGTCGTGGGCAGAGTAAGCAGATTTAAGACGCAGACCGCTTGCTGGAATCTCTCCGATACCACGCCAGATTCGCGGCGCCGGTTCAAAGACCTCGTCGACGAGAGTTCTCGCTGGTCGATTCCCTTCCCGGCTCACTGATCGCACATACTGATTCTCGACCTCGACTCGCCCCTCTTCCAACTGGCTGACCAGCATCGCGACTCCTTCCAACACATCCAGAGGCTCGAACCCTGTCACGACGATCGGAACGCGATATTTCTGCGCGATAGCCTCGTACTCCTCATAACCCATCACGGTGCAGACATGCCCAGCCGCGAGAAACCCTTGAATCCGATTTTGCGGTGACGACAGAATTGCCTCCATCGCGGGAGGCACTAGCACATGGGCGATCAACAGACTGAAGTTCGTGACTCCCAATTGTTTCGCTTGCGTAACCGCCATAGCCCAGGCCGGAGCGGTGGTTTCAAATCCCACAGCGAAACAGACGACTTCGCGATCGAGATGCTTTCGAGCCAGTTCCAGTGCATCCAACGGCGAATAGATAATCCGCACATCTCCGCCCGCCGCCTTCACGCCGAACAGATCTCCACGGGAACCGGGCACACGCAACATGTCTCCAAAGGAGCAGAAGATCACGTTTGGCAAGGAGGCGAGGCAGACAGCCTGGTCGATCAGCGATACGGAAGTTACACAGACCGGGCAACCTGGTCCATGGACGAGGGTGAGGTCTTTGGGCAGCAGGCTATCGAGCCCGAAGCGTACGATCGCGTGGGTCTGCCCCCCGCAAACCTCCATGATCGTCCAAGGCCGCCGCACCGTCTTCTTGATCCGCTCCGCCAGCGCTGCGGCCACCGCCCGATCGCGAAATTCATCCACGTATTTCATGAACGATTCCCGGTAACTCCGCTGCTCGGCAGCATCCCTGCGATCAGGTCTTCACGGAGAGAGTCGACCTTCAAGAAGTCGCGAGGCATCGATACCCCTACTCCGTCTCAACGTAAAGGGAAATAGTTGCAGGAGGTGGTATGTTCTAGTGTCTTGTTAGGCATCATCGTCAGGATATAACCAGTCAATGACTTGTCTGCGAAAGACCTCAAGCTGCTTAGCAGCCTTGGCAAGTCGCTCAAAGTCTTGGTCAAACGCATCTGGCTGCAGCTCTTCCTCAAGCTCTTCTCTCTCGCCCGCTTTACCCCGCAACTTCGAATTGCGCCGAAGAAGACCCTCGCTTCCGTGAACATTGATCCATGGCTGATAATGAGAATGGACCATGTCATTTCGGCGCTCGCCAAGTTCACCTAGTTCGACCATTAGCTTGTGGAATTCCTGCTTTGCCGCCTTGTCAGTGTTGATCCTCAAATCAACAAAGTGCGCAAACAGAACATCTGCTGTCTTGAGTCTCTTGCTGTACTCGAGATCGTTGACGAGGATGCGCGTTGCCTCTCTGTCGCCGTCCGCCATAAGCACCAAAATCTCGTTTATGGCAGCTTCAAGACGTTGGAACGCAACAATAAATCGGCCGAGTTGGTGATATGCGCTATGGACTGACATGTTTGAGGCTTAACACAAAGCTAATGTTCAGGCTACTATGGGCTCTAACATGGGTCAGAGTGCAATTTCAGAGTGGCGATCAACCCGTTTCGGACGCCGCCGTGTTTCCCTCTTCAACCGCCGGCTAACTCAGCTGTGAATTGCCTCTAGGCCGCTGTGAGCCAGACTTTCCCGACTTTGCTAAGCTTCACATACTGCTTGGCGTGCCAGAGATCGTGATTGTACTGTAGAGTCAGCCAACGCCTAGGAGAACGCGAGTAGAGTCCGCTGGAGCGATTTGTTAGGCGGTAGTTTGCCGGGCTACTTTTCCAACTACCTGCCACCGTGCTTCGATGGTGTCCGCTGACAAGTCGACCCCACACTCCCATTCGACAAAATACCCACCATTGATGACTTTCTTAAATTCGGTCTCGTCCCGAAGCGCCTCGAATGCCTCGTACTGCAGATAGGGGCTGACATCAAACCGGCCAACCCGGCCATCATCCGCCACAATGGAGAGGACGCAGTTTGGTTGCGCCTCGAGTTCCACAACTCTCATTGATCAAGTCCCTTGATTGGGAGAGGCAATCAGTCCGTTTTGGACGCCCATGCGTTTCCCTCTTTCAGTCGCCTGCTGACTTGTCGGCCAATTTCATCTCGCGCTGTGAATAGCGGTCGAAAGTGAAAAGGTCCACCGGCCCAGACTTCTTTACGCAGCAGTGCGCTTTCGCGCTGGACGGCCTGATCGGGTGGTAGGACGCCGAGAAGATTGTGCAATCTTTAAGAGCGAACGCAAGGCTTCGTTCACTGCGGTCGAATCGCGGAATGCCTTTGCAACATCGGGCTCGAGAACCACGACATTCGCTCCTTCCTTTAGAAGGCGCTGGTAATATTTCCCTCGAACTGCCGTTGAATAATCAAACGTGTATTCCGGACGAAGTTCGTCGTGTCCTACAGAACGTTTACGTCTCATGTCGCTTCCTTTCATGTCGTGTCGCAGGTCGTGCACTGATGATACGCACAACCTTGCCGCGCTCAGTGTGTGAAACGACTAATAACCTTCCGTTCTTGGAATAGCTAATAGTCACAAATCTCCGTTCACCGATGGAATGCGCAGGATCATCGAATGTCGCAGTCAAGGGATCATAAAACACGGTGACGCCTTCGTCAAAGGACACGCCATGCTTCTGAAAATTCCGCTTGGCTTTTTCACGATCCCACTCAAACTGCATTTGGCAGTCTACCACTTGGGTCTGAATCTGAATCAGAGTATAGTTTCAGAACGGTGACCAACCCGTTCAGCCCCCCCATATTCCTCCCCTCTCGCCGCTCTTTCAGCCCGCCACCCTGTTGGGAAATGACACTTCGAGCACCACACACCCGACATCGGTCTTAAACGGACCATGCCGTTCACCGGGAGGGCGACTTGCGTACTCCCCCGATTCCAGCCAGCGATCGAAGGCCTGGTCGTACAGCCGCCCGCTCACAATGAAGACTTCTTCCGGGTACGCATGGGACTTTCCCCCGAACGCCGACGTATCCGCGCCCGGTAGAAAGCGAGTCAGCCTGGTGTATTCACCCGTCATTGGATCGATACTCAGGGTGATCTCCTCGGCCATCCCCTCCAGACCTTTGATGGGAGTCCAGCGGCTTCGTTGGTCGGAAGCCAACGGGTTCCAGTAGGTTGTGGTCGATTTCGACATCCCTCTCCCCAGCAAGCAGTGAAGTGTCGAGCATAACGCCATAATTGTTGGCGTTTCAATGAGATGTAGCTGCGAGGCTACCTATCACGCGTGTTCATGAAACACAACGAGGCCAAGCGGCTCACGCTTCCTTATGATCCCCCATCGGACGAATGTGTGAATTCACCGGCATCGCACCCTTCTCACGTAGTGTCTGGTTGGATGCGTGGTGAGGCATTGTGGCGATACTGGACATTTCCTGCATTCGGCTGTACAGCTTACATTTCTGGAGGCTGCCATGGATACGCTGACCTACTCCGCCGTTCGTGCCAATCTCGCTTGCGCCATGGACCGGGTGTGCGACGACCACGAGGCTTTGATTATTACTCGCAACGGCGAACAGTCCGTTGTGATGCTGTCACTCGAAGACTACAAGGCGCTTGAAGAAACCGCCTATCTTCTCCGAACGCTCTCCAATGCCAAGAGACTGCTCTCAGCTGTTGAACAACTGAATACGGGTATAGGGGGGAGGAAGCTGGCCAGATGACGCTGGTGTTCACGGACGACGCATGGGACGATTACCTGCATTGGCAGAAGCATTACACACGCATGGTGGAACGGATCAACAAGCTCATCCGCAATACACAACGCGAACCCTTGGTGACGTCGGCAAACCGGAACCATTGAAGCATGCGCTCTCGGGCTTGTGGTCGCGTCGGATCACTGATGAACATCGGATGGTGTATCGCGTGGTAAATGATGCGCTAGAAATCGCGCAGCTCCGATTCCACTACTGATTCAAGACACGTCTCACTGTTTAGTCCGAAGATAATGCCGCAATCGTTGGAGTTTCAAATGAGAGCGGCTGGACGTGGAAATCAGAATATACTGAGCCGACCATCGACCGAATTGTTCTCTGACCTGTATTTTATTCGCCTCACTCATGCCTTCCGGTTTCGAATGATGAGACCGAGCACGACCGGAAACGTCATGACGCAAAACAAGAGGAGTCCTCCGACGAACAGCTGTCCTCGAACTTGCATGGGGTCCGCCACTGTATCATGCCCCTGCATCCAGAGATGCCTGGTCATGAGGTCGCAAGCAAACCCTGCAATAATCAGCGCATACCAGAACCGCCATCGTCGTGCGGTGTAGAGCGCCTGCTCTCGTCGGTGAATCAGGAAGACTTGCGCTAGGATTACCGCGAGGCCGAGATACTCTGCCCAGGCGGGGATCCCACGGGCTCCTGTCAGTAAGAGTAAGATAAGAATTGCAACGAAGGCTAGAATGGCCCCCAACAGAAATCCTCGTCGCGATTCCAACAGACTCATACCAATCCCGTCCAATTCATTCCCCAAAGAGCTTTTCTCTTGTTCTGCGCGCTGGATCCTTGTCCTCACTTGATCTACTTTTACAGCGAATTGGGCTCTGACCAGCCCACCTACTCAACCACTTCAGCCCTATCAGACTTATTCAGAAGATAGAGGGTTTCGTTCTTGATAAAGAATTGCTGCGGTTTCTCACTTCTATACTCACCCATAAAATTCTTGGCCGTAATCCCCACGTGCACAATGTAACCGAACTCTGGAGGTTTTCTCCTGCCTGAGAGATAGGCATAGCCTTTCTGTGGCTCTCGTATGATTCGAATGCGAGCCGGGAACGGTTCAAGCAGCGACTGCTGCACAAGATCTTGTATGGCCTTCTGATAGATTGAAGCTTCCGGAACTGTCCCATAGTCAGCACCAGCGATTTGTTCAGGTGTCACAGGCGTGGCGCATCCCACGGTGAAGAGTAGAAGCAACGCAAGGAGACTTCTGAGATCAGCCTTCACCGGATAATCCTCACCAATTCTTCACGATGATCCGTCAGTGTATTCTATGAGCCGGGATGTTGACCCGCAAGAAGGTTCAAATGGGTGAGCCTCCTTAACTGGCTCCTAGCCATCGACGTCCTCTGGCGAGCTTGATGCAGCTAGCTCTGCGTAGGTCTGTAACGTTCGTTGTGCTGCTTCCTCATCCAATTTGCTGATAGCAAAGCCAACGTGGACGATCACATAGTCGCCGACTTCGGCTTCCGGCACGAGCGCCAATGAGACGGACTTCGTGGCACCGCCGAACGACACCGTCGCCGTGCGAAGGGTGTCATCTTGGATGTTCAGGACTTGTCCGGGAACTGCCAGGCACATAGACTCTCCTATCTCTCAAGTTTCAGGTTTCTTGTTTCGAGTTTCAGGTTAGAGAATTTGCTCCTCCCGAATCGCCCAACTTGAAACATGAAACTTGCTACCTGAAATCGTTCCCGCGCTTCACGCTTCACGAGAGACACTGCACGCCGCCACTACTGCTTGGCCGAGTGAAAGCCCCCCATCATTGGGTGGAACCAGGCTGTGACTATAGACGGTGAATCCTGCGCGCTCCAACCGTTGTCTCACGAGTGACAGGAGCAGCCGATTCTGAAAACAGCCACCGGTCAGCACGACGCGAGGCAGACCAGCGGCTTGAGCCACTCGAACAGCTCCCTCCGCAAGGCCAACATGAAATCGCGCGGTAATCAGTTCAGGTCGGTGGCCTCTGCGAAGGTCATCGAGCGTGGCGCTGATCATGGGTCGCCAGTCAACGACCCACCTCGTATCGGAACTCTCACTCGTCACTAGCTCGATCGGATAGCCTTGTACGCGTCCTCCACCTGCCTCCCATTCTCGCTCCGCAGCGAACTGAACTGCCATGGCAGCTTGGCCTTCAAAGGAAGCCTGTGCGCACAAGCCTGTGAGTGATGCCACCGTGTCGAACAGCCGCCCCATGCTCGTCGTCCAAGGCGAGGCGATGCCGGATCGGAGTAGCGCTGCTAGGTGCGCACGCTGATCTCCTGTCATGTTCCAGGATGGAAGATCATGATGCACCATCGTTTCTCCCATCAGTTCCCACAAAGCGGCTGCAGCAGATCGGCCCGGTGCCTTCATGGCTGCTTCGCCACCAAGCAATCGAAAGGATCGGAGAGATGCGAACCGAGTGAATTGTCGATAGCTTGCGATCAAAAACTCTCCGCCCCACACTTGCCCGTCCGTTCCATATCCAGCTCCGTCCCAGGCGATGCCCAACACCTCGCCGTCGAGTTGGTGTTCCGCCATGCACGAAGCCACGTGGGCATGGTGATGCTGCACGGGAACCAATGGGACAGACAGCCTCGCAGCCAGTTTTTGCGCGACGCCGGTCGAACGATAATCAGGATGGAGATCACAGGCGATGGCCTGTGGCTTAACAGCAAGTAGTCGCTGGAGATCCTCAATGGTTTGGCGGAAGGCCTTGTCCGCTTCAACAGTGGAAAGATCACCGAGGTGCTGACTGAGCACGACACGATGACCAGTCAGAAGCGCAACCGTGTTCTTCAGATGTCCGCCCACGGCAAGGATCGGACCCTGCGCTTCTTGTACCAGACCATCGCTCAAGCGGATCGGCTGCGGGACATAGCCCCGCGCCCGCCGAAGGATCATCTGGTCAGCCTTTCGCTTCTGCGTCTCGTCCCTTTCGTTGTTCTCCGGCGTACGGTCAACCACCAACACCACCGAATCATCGACCGGTCTAGAGATCGGCCTGTCATGCACGAGAAACGCATCGGCAATACCCCTCAGTCGAACCAGTGCCTCACATTCGTTGATCACGATCGGTTCTTCTGATCGATTACCGCTCGTGGCCACCATGGGACGCTTCAGCGAGGCCATCAAGAGATGATGGAGTGGCGTGGCCGGCAACATCGCACCGAGACAGAGATTGCCCGGTGCCACAGCTTCAGCGATCGCGGCATGTCGCCGCTTACGCACCAGAACAATGGGTGCTTGCGGTGAGCAGAGCAACGATTCTTCATCTGAAGACGACAGGCAATAGTCCCTGAGAGCTTCAATGGATGGGAATAGTACGGCAAAAGGTTTGTCCACTCTCTGTTTTCGATCGCGCAACCGACGGACAGCCTCCTCTGATTGTGCGTCCACCCAGAGCTGAAACCCACCCAACCCTTTCACTGCCACAATGAGGCCTTCATCGAGCAATGCCACTGCTCGTTGTAAGGCTCCCTCCTCAGCTACAATTTCGCAGCCCTGCTCATCCCACAAACGCAGACGAGGGCCGCAGATCGGACAGGCAATCGGCTCCGCATGAAAACGCCGGTCTGTTTCAGCTTCATATTCGGCTCGACAGCCAGAGCAGAGTTCGAATCTGGCCATCGTCGTATTGGACCGCTGATAGGGGATCGCCGTGAGCAAACTGTAGCGCGGACCACATTGTGTGCAGGTGATGAATGGGTAGCGGAAACGGCGATCCTGTGGATCAAAGAGTTCGCGCCGACAGTCTTCGCAGGTTGCAAGATCCGGTGGAATGACCAGGCATCGTTCACCTGGTTCAGTACTCGTAACGATTGCAAAGCTCGCGTCGCCACGTGCCGGGATGATGTTGGTGTGTATCGCCTCAATGCAAGCCGATGCCGGTGCATCGGCTTGGAGCCGATCAAGGAATGTCTCCATCGCCTCCGCAGTCCCCTCAACTTCGACCACGACACCGTTCCTGGTATTGCGAACCCAGCCGCTCAACTCCAGCTCACGTGCCAATCGGTAGACAAATGGGCGGAACCCCACCCCTTGCACCGTTCCCTGCACATTGACCTGGACACGCTGAGTGAGGGCCTTCCTCACCCCTGCACCACTAATTCATGGAGTACCACTTCCGACCCTGTTGACCCGGCTACCACAGGCTCTCCACATGCGGAACAGACCTCATGCACTGGTGTGACAGAAACATCTCGCTGGCATTGCGGGCACCAGGCATCAGCAGGAACAGGGATAACCTCTAACCTCGCACCCTCAGCCTTCGTACCTCTGGCAGCCACTTGGAATGCGGCTTGGAGTGCGGCGTGATCGTGAGTGAGCAGATGTGAGACCGCGCTGACTTTCAGTCGCACAACAGATAGTTTAGCGTCTCCCGTTTCACTCAAGCTGGCTTCCACGGTTTTGATAATCTGCCTCATGAGATGGAGTTCATGCACGGCAAGTCTCACAGTCCTGGAGGATCCGGTCCACGAGCTGCTCCAACACCTTGACCACGGCAGGCGATAACGGTTCACCTGCCTCTGTATTCTCTACTTCGACTCCGTACACGATCACGGTAGCAGGAAGCACCCCCATCGCGCGGGCCAACTCCAACGCATCCACCGTGCCGAGGACGTGGCTTGATTGCGGGAAGATCCGTCTACCGATCGGACCAACTGAGGCATCAAGTCGATGGATCGTGCCTGGAGCTTGTCCACTGCGGGCAGCATCGATCAGGATCACGACGTTTGCCCCTTTCATCAATTCCACGAGATCCACCCCCGCCATCTCCGCCTCGATCACGTCGACGAGGCCCTCAACTTCCCGGCGAAGTCGGCGAGCCACCAATAGTCCGACCGCATCATCTCCTCTCATGCCGTTCCCAAGGCCGATGATACGAATAGAGACTGAGCGAGACGCGCCCCGCCTCTCGCCACTCACGCCTTTCGCGCTCGCCTCGTCCACTGCGCCATCACTGGTCACGCCTGATCTCCAAATTCAGAAAATGGGTCGCGCAGGAAATGCACGGGTCATAGCAACGGATAACCCGCTCGCAGGCGAGCGATGCTTCCTCATTGGAACGATCCAACACTCGGGGGAGGAACAGACGGAGATCCTGCTCAATGCGGCCCTGATTCTGTGAGGTGGGTGGCACGATCTTGGCTTCGCGGATCACCCCATCGCCGTCCACCCGATACCGATGGTAGAGAATGCCTCTTGGCGCTTCCGTACAAGCCATGCCGATACCCGGCCGAACGACAACCGGCAGCGCCGGCTCAGGTGGCGGGTCGTACCGTTCGATCAGTCGTAGTGATTCTTCCAACGCGTAGAGTAGTTCGATCGAGCGGGCGACAATCCCGTGAAAGGGATTGCGCAGAGGCAGCGACAACCCCGTATCCGCCAGCACCTGCCTCACTGCGTGAGGCAACCGATCGTGATTCAGATTTACGCGAGCCAACGGCCCAACCAAATACGGCGCGCCCTGCAACGTGCAGTGTAATGCGTTGGAGTAGGATACCTGATGCTCGGAGAAATGCCGTTCGAACTCGTCGACAGAAATATCCAGGCCGGTGCCGGCCACGATCCGTCCCTCGTTGAATGGATACTCGTCGGGATGACGCAGCGCTACACAAGTATAGTCCGGAGTAAACTCCGGGTAATCGAACCCTGCAACCCAACGCACAGTTTCCACTGCGGCATCACGCGCCCAGAGCAGCTCATTCTTCAACGCGTCCAACTCACGCCGCGACGGCACCCGCGAGAAGCCGCCGACTTTCACGGAAACCGGGTGTACGGACCGACCGCCGAGCAACGTCATGATCGCATTGCCCGCTTTCTTCAGTCGCAGTCCTCTGGTGACCAGCGATGCATGGTCCTTGGCCATAGCGATCCCGCTCTCGTAGCCGAGAAAGTCCGGCGCCTGCAGCATAAAGACATGGAGCGCATGGCTTTCGACCCACTCCCCGCAGTAGATTAACCGCCGCAGGTCACGCAGTGCCCCACCGATGTGCAGACCGAAAATCTGCTCGATCGCATGGACCGCACTCATCTGATAGGCCACGGGGCAGATACCGCAGATCCGAGCGACAATGTCCGGCACTTCGCCGTAATGTCGCCCTTGCAGAAAAGCCTCGAAAAACCTCGGCGGCTCGAAAATCTTCAGCTCCACATCCTGAATAGTTCCAGCTTTCACCGTGACACGAAGCGCACCCTCACCCTCGACACGGGCAATCGTTCCTACAGAAATGATTCGTGTTTGTGATGCTTCTTCAGTCATTGAGGTCTTGATTAACTTAATCGCTGGATTTCACGTTGCCAGTCCGAGATATCAGTCACTGGTCATTGGTCATTTTCTTCCTTCTTGACGAATGACTGTTGACCAATGACCGTTTTTCATGACTCAGCTTTGCTCCCAAGCGTTGCTCTCCTCACGAAAAGGCATCGCATACCCGTTGATCCCGCGAAATCTTCGCAAGACTTCGACCGGGATCAATTGCAGCCCGTCATGGAAGTGCCTCCCCAGCGAGGCCATGTTAGGTGGAAGGCCCGGCCCTATCCGCGTTCCTTCCGTTGGACCGAAACAACCGTAGCAGTCCCGACCCATGCTGGGGCAAATCGCGCCGCAACCTGCGCGGGTGACGGGACCCAGGCAGGCCAGGCCCTTGGCCACCATCACACAGACATTCCCGCGCCTCTTGCATTCCAGACAGACGCTTTCGGCCTGCAAGTGAGGCTGAACGCCGGCCAACAGGTCCGTGATGACTCGCAACAACTGGCCTTTGTCGATGGGGCAGCCCCACAATTCAAAATCCACGTGCACATGTTCAGAGATCGGTGTGGAGGTCTTGAGACTCTGGATGTAGTCCGGGCTCGGATACACCACCTGTTTGAACGATTCGACATCAGCCCAGTTGCGCAAGGCTTGAATGCCACCGGCCGTCGCACAGGCCCCTATCGTGACCAAGACTTTCGCCTGCTCTCGCACGAACCGAATGCGATGCGCGTCCTCTTCCGTGGTGATCGACCCCTCAACCAGGGCAATATCATATGGACCAGGATTCATCTTGCTGGAAGCTTCAGGGAAATAGGCGATATCCAGCGCCTGCCCCAAAACAAGCAACTCGTCTTCCAGATTCAGGATACTGAGCTGACAGCCGTCGCAGGAGGCGAATTTGAACACCCCAAACCTTGGCCGCTGACTCTCTACGCCATTCGACACCAACCTGCTCATCCTCCTATCTCTCGGTTAATAGTTGCGTGTTGCGTATATCCATCCCAATTCCTTGAGACATGAAACTTGAAACCAGAAACTTATGATTGAAATACGAGATACAAGCGACGCATCACGCGTTATACTCCTCCCCGTCCTAACCACGGCTCGACCAGGTCATATCGCATGACGGGACCATCTTTGCACAGGAAGTACGGACCCATCTGGCAATGGCCGCACAAGCCGATCCCGCATTCCATATGCCGCTCCAGCGAAACATAGATGGCTGTTGCTGGAATTCCCCGTCTCATCAAGATCGGCACACCCAGGCGCATCATGATCTCAGGGCCGCACATGAGGACCATAGTCTTCGCTGGATCCAGTGTCACACGCTCGAACAGATCCGTCACCACGCCGACATGGTAGCGCCACGTCTCGTCCGGCCGAGTGCTGGCCAGCAGAACTTCCGTGTCAGGCTGTTTTCCCCAGGCCTCGAACCGTTCATGAAAGAGCAGGTCTCGAGACGTCTTCACACCATGGATGATCTTGACGGAGCCGTAGTGCCGACGCCGCCGAAACATGTAGTCGATCGCGCCCACCACCGGGGCGCACCCCAGCCCTCCCGTCACGATGACGACATCATGGCCGCGCACCGCCTCGAGCGGCCAACCTTGTCCGAATGGGCCTCGGATTCCCAGAGTCTCACCGGGTTGCAGCTGTGCGATTGCGGAGGTCACTCGCCCCACGGATCTGATGGTATGGTCCAGCCTCTCCGGCTCCTCCGGGTCTGACACAATTGAGATCGCCACCTCCCCGACACCGAACAAATACAACATGTTGAACTGCCCGGCAGTGAAACGAAAATTGCGGCGGGTCTCTTCATCATTCAGCCGCAGCCGGTAGGTGTGGATGCTGTCAGCCTCCCGAATCTTCTCCATGATGGTGGCCGGATGTATCAGATAGGGATTGATCATGTGCTTCCTGCAAAGCTATCTGCCGGGCGCCTCTTGCGGACGGCTGCTGGTTGACCGCTGTTCACTCGACTTCAGCAACGCCGATACCTCCTCAGTCAGATCGATCCCAACCGGACACCAGGTGATGCACCGGCCGCAGCCGACGCAGCCGGATGTTCCGAATTGATCGATCCACGAGGCAAGCTTATGCGTCAGCCACATCCGGTAGCGATCCTTGATCATTGGACGGATATTCTTGCCATGAATGTATCCATGCTCTTGCGTGAAACAGGAATCCCACAATCTGGCGTGCTCGCTATTCTGCCGGGTGAGATCCGGTGTCTCTTCGACCTTATGGCAGAAGCACGTCGGACAGACCATCGTGCAATTCGCGCAGGCCAGGCACCGTGCAGCCACATCGTCCCAGCGTGGATGCTCATGCGCCTCGTAAAGGGCTTGCGGCAGACGTGTGCGATCCAGTCGGCGGACTTGGCTTTGTGCACAGGCATCTCCCCGCGCTGCCGCCTGACGGGTCAATCCTTGAGAAGCTGGAGACAGAGAGAGGGCAGAAAGCAGATCAGATCCGGCTTCGCTGCCTGCTTCGATCAGCAGCTGATCGTCCACTTCAGTCAGAGCGAGGTCGAAACCGTTCTTCGCACAGGGACCCGTGTCCATGGATGCGCAAAAGCAGGTCTGCAGTGCTCTGGTACAGTTGACAGCAATGATGAACAGCCCCTCACGGCGAGTCCCGTAGTAGGGGTCCTGATACTCGCCTTGTAGAAAAATCTGATCTTGGATGGCCAATCCTGCGAGATCACAGGCACGAGCGCCGATGACCGCCACCTTCTCCGATGGGGGAAGTGTAGACCTTGTGGTGAATCCGTCTTTGCTCCGCTCAATCTGTACGAGCGGTTCACGCGGCGTGAAGGCGAAGGGTTTCAGCGACTGCGGGCCATGGACGACCCCGAAAACTTCCTGAGTACCGGTCTGTTCAAGCTGATAACGCCCCGGCTCTTGTCGATCACGCCAGCCAATCGGGAGATCTGAGACCGCCTGAATGGTCTCCAACATGACCAATCCATCACGCACAGTCGGCCCGACAATCCTGTATCCCTTTGAACTCAGGGTGTCGAGGAATCGTTGGAAGTCGGATCGTGACAGAACACCAACCTCACCGGCCACTGCCATAGCTCCAATCCCTCTCATTCTTGGTGCGGGCGTCTCGACATCCTACGGGCCCCTCACATTTGGTGCAAGATGAGAGCCGCCCGGCAGACACAAGACAAGGTCCTCGCCTATCCTTTCATAAGACTGAGACTGGCCGTACATACTCCTCATTGACTCGCCAAGCTGTCGAAAGAGGCGACAGCCTCACTGAGGCCACTGTCCCGTAATGCTACAAACCGCTTCGTCATCTTCACGGCGCTGGCTCCTCGTAACGGTCTAACTCATCGCATTTCCTAAGAAGACAGTCACCAACCGGTGC
>JAHBWO010000078.1 GCA_019636945.1 Nitrospira sp.
TTGGCCGAATATCGGAAGATGATGGATGAACAAAAACACCAACAGGAACGTCTTGAAGCGGCTACCTCCTCCCCCCCAGAACTCACGGCTGAAGAACATGAACGCAAGGGCGATCTCGATGCGCAAGCGCGGAACTACCCTCTGGCCAACCTGCACTATGACAAGGCCTTGAAGGCCGATCCATCCCGCAACCCAGTTCGGCTCAAGCTGGGTCAGGTGTTTCTCCAGCAGGGTCTTCTCGATCAGGCCTTGACACACTTTCAAGAGCTACGGACCAGAGAGCCAGAATCTTCGCCGGTCTATGAAGGCCTTGGACAGATCTACCTGATGCAAGGCAAGCAAGCAGATGCTGAAAAGGCCCTGACGAAAGCCATCTCTCTCAACCCAGCGAGCTGGCAAGCGCATAATTTACTGGGGCTCTTGTACGACCAACAGAAACGACATGCCGAAGCCATCGCGTCCTACCACACGGCCTTGACCCATCGCTCGCGAGAACCGAATGTCTTGAACAATCTCGGCCTCGCCTACGCGCTGAGCGGTAACTACGATGCGGCCATCGATACCTACGAACAGGCCGTCGCAGCCGGCTCACAATCTCCCAAACTCTATAACAACCTCGGCATCGCCTATGTGCAACGCCGACGCTATACGGATGCGTTGAACACCTTCAAAAAGGCGATGGATGAACCACGCGCCTATAACAACCTCGGGGTTGCGCTTCTTGGCGTCAACCATGCAAAGAAAGCGGTGATCTGCTTCGAAAAGGCCATTGAACTCAATCCTCAGTACTATGAGAAAGCTTCTGAGAATCTTCGAATCGCCCGCCAAGCCCTTTCCAACACGGCAACTGGGACGGCAGCCTCAAATGTGGCCGAGGCCGGTTCTTGCCCCTAGTGCGTGAAGCGAACAGATTGGATAGCGGAGGGTTGCTGGTCAGCTGAAGTCCTACTCCGAGGATTCAAACAGCCGCTGCAGCTCTACGATCCTGGCTCGATTGAGACCATACATCGAATGGCTTGCACTATGGCTTGTCAATGTGAGCCAGCCGCTCATGACCAGTTCGTTGAGAGCCTCTTCCACGCCTGTTTTATTGACCATTACCCCACGTGTGGGAAGCCACCAGTTCATGATTCCCTCAGCTGTATCTTTCGCGTCAGGATGGGTATAGAGATAGCCAAGTAGCAGCCATACCACTCTCTTGCTGGTTTCAAACTGATCCGGCCTTTCCATGGTAACCGGGCAACAGCACATTCGATGCCCAGCCACATCACAATCTAACCAATTGTAATGTTAAGCATTTAATGAGGCTACTCGTTCCCCTGCGGCAGTTCCCCCTCAGGCACCACGTTGTCAGGCGGCCTTGTCACGCCGCAGAGAACTCGCGCCGGTCGAGGCCGTGCTTGTGCAGTAATCGCTGAAAGGCACGGCGCTCCTTATGGGCAGCACGGGCTGCTTGGGACACATTCCCTTGATGTGATGAGAGAAGCTTGCTCAAATACGCCCGCTCGAATTCATCAATCACTTTTGCCTTCATCGCCTGAAACCCGCCTGGTTCACTCACGGTCATTTCTGGCACAGCAGTCCCCACCAATCTCGGCACCTCATGATCTGGCAAGTCAATCTCCGCACATCCTATGACATTGCCCATCGCCAGCGCGATTGCGCGATGCAACACACCTTGTAATTCCCTCACATTCCCTGGCCAGGCATAGTCCACCAGCTTCTTGATTGCATCGGGCGATAGTTGAACGACGTTCTTCCCAAACTCCTCGGCAGCATGCTTGACAAAATATCTAGCTAATTGTGGGATATCTTCCTGTCGGTTACGTAGCGGAGGAAGCTCAACCGACAAGATATTCAACCGATAGAATAAGTCCTCCCGGAATTGGCGTGTTTCAACCAAGTATCGTAAGTCCGTATTGGTTGCGGCCACGATCTTGACATCAACAGCACGACTCTTCGTGGAGCCTAACGGCCGGAATTCCTGATCTTGCAGTACACGTAGGAGTTTACTTTGTGCCGGCAGATTGAGACTATTGATTTCATCGAGGAACAGGGTTCCACCGTCTGCCTCATGAAATAACCCGTGTTTTTCGACGAGTGCGCCGGTAAAGGCCCCCTTGCTGTGGCCAAATAGTTCATTTTCTACCAGATGATCAGGTAAGGCGGCACAATTCACAGGCACGAAGGGCTTTCCTCTCCTCTCACCGGAATAATGAATCGCCCGTGCAAACAGTTCCTTGCCCGTCCCTGTCTCGCCGGAAATCAGCACCGTCGATCTGGACCTGCTGAGGAGCGGGATCTTGCTCTTCACCTGCAGAAAACTCCTGCTGGTCCCGATCAATGTGTCTTCCCAATGAGACATATTCGTATCTCCTTCTCCCTTGCCACAGCTTCTGATCCGGAGTACTTGAGAATGCCGCTTCTGTACTTCATTGGTATCGCTCGAGTGCCGCGTGCGGCCTGCGTCCCGCGCGGATGCTTTCCCTCAGTGACCTTCTGCTCGTTGCAAGATCAGTGACTGAAACTAGAACAGATCAGGCCTTCTGCCCATACCAAACTCGGTGGGGAATCGGCCTACAGACAGGGTAGTACTTTGGGAGGAGGTCTCTCCTCTCCCTACCCAATGTAAGTGGACTGAATCGAACAGTGACTTCCTTGGATCCGGTTCTCAGGAATTACTGGATTTCTATTCTTGTCTTGCTACCTTGAACAGATCGTCGTGAGGGAGTCGTGAAAGTCACATGGATCACTGGAATAGTCTGCTGTCTCGCCGGTTTTTCGCTATTCCTGTTCACAACTGATAGCTTCATGTCTACTGCCTCCCGGCAGCCCTCCGTCTCAGAAATAAAGTCCCAGGTGGTCGCCACGGTTGGCACACGCGCGATCACTCATGCTGAGGTTGAACAAGCCGTCGCACTTCCACTGTACCAGCTAGAGGAGCAGCGGACCAAGCTACTGAAGGAGTCAATCCAACGACTCATTGATGAGGAACTCCTCACGGCTGAAGCAGCCAGATTAGGGATCACAGTTGCTACCCTCATCGAGAAGGCGAGTGAATCTGAAACAGTCGCCAGGCTGGCCGGTCTGCCTGGCCCCGTCCGTCGGACAACCCCACTTTCTCAGAAACAACCGTCGGAGCTCTCTCCTCAGGCTCCCGAAGAAGTAACTCGAATCCGTCAGGCGCTCCTGCTCCACCTACGACGACAGACAAGTATCCAGATAAATCTCCCCCGGCTGAACCTCCCTATACTGAATGTTAGCATTGACGATGATCCCTGGATTGGCACGGAGCGCGCTCCCATCACAATCATCGAGTTCTCTGACTTTGAATGTCCCTACTGCCAACGGATTGTCCCCCTACTGAAGGAGCTGCTGAAACAGTATTCTGGAAAATTGAAGCTGGTCTATCGTGACTTCCCAGGACCGAATCATCAGCAGGCTCTGCTGGCCGCCGAGGCAGCACAATGCGCTGCAGAGCAAAACCGGTTCTGGGACTATCATGATGCCCTGTTCAGTCGACAACCCTCAGAGGGTGCGTGGAATTTTTCAGGTTTAGCTGAGACACTGGGCCTGTCCCTGTCACAATTCAACGTATGTATGCAGGATAACCGTTATCGAGCGGAGGTGCTGAAAGATTTGCAGGATGGACTAAAGCTCGGCGTAACCAGTACCCCAACCTTCTTTATCAACGGTCGTCCATTGATCGGCGCACGACCATTTTCGGATTTTCAAGCCATCATCGATCCACTTCTCAAGTAATCTGCTTCGTCAGCGTCCCTCTTGTAAGACCAGGCTACGCTGGACTACTCTCTTCATGGGAGGACCAGTCTATGGAAGAGAGTCGACTCACTAAGACCAAAGAACAATGGGCTCGAGCGAGGCGAGGCGGAGAAGAGCGTGAAGTCTTTTATGAGGGAGATGAGCGTTTGCCACCAGGTCAGCACCTCGTCGAGAACTTCCCTGTTCTGGACCTCGGCGTTAAACCGGACATTCCTTTGCGTGAATGGCGTCTCAGCATCGGAGGATTTGTCACGACCCCCGTCACGTGGACATGGGAGCAATTCACGGCTCAACCTCACCTCACACATCGGTCGGACTTCCACTGTGTGACGTCATGGAGCCGATACGACAATGACTGGGAAGGGGTGACTTTTAAGCACATCATGGCCGTCGTGAAACCTCTGTCGCTGGCTCGATTCGTCCTTTTCAGATCCTACGATGATTACACGACCAATCTCCCGCTCGAAGCCTGTGACGATGATGATGTCCTCCTCGCTCGTCAGTGGAACGGCAACCCTCTTTCCCGGGACCACGGTGGTCCGGTGCGTGTCATCGTCCCGAAACGGTATGCCTGGAAGGGAGCAAAGTGGGTGAAAGAGATTACGTTTTCCGATAAAGACGAGAAAGGGTTCTGGGAGGTTCGTGGCTATTCGAACACCGCACTCCCCTGGAACAATGATCGGTATGCCTGACCGTTATTTCTTGACCCATCCACCTGGACCCTCGACAAAGTTTCCAGGTTTGGTGTTCTGAATCGCTTTTTCTCCTGCCAGGGTCTCAACTGAACGAAGATCCGTGCGGTTCCGTTTGGCGATATCCTCATACGCCTGTCGCCGCTTCTGATTCACGTCGGCTATGACGGCTTGGGCTTCAGTATTGGAAGGATTCACTGCCCCTAGATAGCCGTTAGGCCTCTCCCCGACCAACCCTTTTGCTTTCGCTTCATCTAACGACAGCGCAAATGCTGAAAAGGCAATCATAGTTCCTAGGATCGTCGTGCACACTGCAATTGTGAGCCATCGTACCATGGTCATTGTCTCCACCGAGGTCTAGAACAGTCCGCTGTCCTTCGACAACACCTCATCCAGGTCCTTGTCGACTTTCAGTCGTATCTCGTGATCGATCTTCACATTGAGATTGATCGTAATCGGTTTCTCCGGCGCCGTGACCTCCACCCGTGGGGTGCACGCAATCATGGTGAGCGCCACAGATCCCAAGAGTAGTATCTCCGCACATTTCAGCATCGGTCTCATCAACATGATCAGCCTCATATCGGTCAGGGGCGTCTATATTGACGCTCAATCATCCCATGAATATCTTCGATCAACCGGAGACTCTTGAGGAGCGTCGGAATGTGTTCCTGCACCGTGAGATTAAAGTGAATGGGTGGAGTCTGGGCGAGATCTGGATTCCGGCCCTCCAATCTGGCGCTTAAATCCAACATGCCGGTTTCTCCGTACTTGACCCCCACGCGCAAAATCTTGTAGTGAAAGTTATTCAGTGCCTGCGCGACAAGCTGAAGATGCTCATCGGAGTCTAGAAGAGTTTTTGACGACTCTACACTTGAGAGATGTCGTATGACCCCTCCCGGAGGCTGCGCTTCAATGACTCCCCCATCCACCATCATGCCCCTGGAGGTAATCGTGACCGGGAGGGTTCCATTGAGCGTACCAGTTCCCTGCAATCCCCGTTGTTGTTCCACGCTAAGAATCTTTGCGAGATCAAGACTCCGCAAAGAAAAGGTTGTTGCGGATGAGGGCGATGCCAAGTCTACCACAAGACCAGGACTGGTAATCGTCCCTCCGAACATTTCACACTGAAAGTCTTTCACCTCAACGACCGGAAATGGATCCGCCAATTTCCACCGTGCCTGATAGGAAGTCCTGACGTTGTTCACATCCACCCCACTCTGGATGGCCGCCACAAAGAGAGAGGCCGGCTGAACCATCCTGATGGAATCCGTTCCCTCTGCACGAAGGACCATTGACGTGCTTACCCCCCTCAGCCCGTAGTCATGATAGTACCCAGAAACGTTCTCCGCCACCAGTCGCGCCGCTGCTGAGGTCACCCTTGTGCCGCCGCTGGATGTCCCCCCAACCGTCTCATCCCAAGTCACATCAACTGTGGCGCTGATGGTCCCCTCAAGAAGATCGCTCGATGGACCGACAGCCTTTGTGAATCTGCTGAGCCGCCGCTCGGCCCCATCAAAGCTCACTGGACCGATCGTGCCATGCAACATACCGTAGGGTGTCTTGAGCGATTGCTCAATTCTGGCCATTACCACCCCCTCATAAGCCGGAAGATCGATCTGTAGATCCGCCCCAATGCTCGTGTGATCAGCCGAGAACTTTGTCACCCAATGGCTTGGTGCAGGTATCGCCCCTCCAGCACCCACCGTGACTCCATCAATCACCAACATCCCACTGGCCGTCCAATTCATCCCTTTCGTGTCCAGCTCCTCAATGCTGAGCCGCCCCTGGGTACTGGTAACAGTTTGATCACCGATTTTGACGGTCGGAACCCGAATCGTAGCGGCCAGCGGTCCCGTGGAACAGTGCCTCGAAATCAGATCACATTCCACCGTCAAGGGTTCGGAGAGATTCAGCGTAACTCCCGGGACGAAGACCGCACCTTGTCCGATCTGCTTTATCGTGACCGAGGACGGCTGTAATAACACTCCTTCAATATGGGTTTGTTCTAGCCGTACAGTCCCTCGAACTTTTCCAGCCGCCTCTTTTGCAGCAAGCCGTTCGGTCAACGTTCTGGGAAGCACTCCCTCCAATTGATAGCCCCCTTCGAGCAAGACTAATTCATTCCCACGTCCTTCAGCCCTGGTGGTTTCAAACGTGGCAACCACTGGTCCTGAAGACCTGCCATAGGTCACTTGCACTGGACCTTTGGCCACAGTACGGATGGGAGAATCTTTCCAGTAGAGCGTCCCCTGTACGACGCTCTTGTTCTCGATCCGTACCAGTTGATCCCCATGAGGAAGTATCAACCGAATCACGTCCGGAATAAGACGAGGTTGGGCATTCACGGTAGCCGTAAGGAGAACTCCGGGGCTCATCGCCCACTCTGCCTGAGTGGCATTACCCGTAAACTTTCCCGCATAGGCCAGCGCAATATCCTTCGCCACTCCTTTCAATGCGGGGAGGGTGACATTGATGCGTACTTGCCCGTCTAGACGGGTATGTTCATCCTCCCAGAGAGAACCGAGCGCAGCCTCTGTCGCAGCAACTCCCGCCCAGTCAAGTGCCACCTGCCCCGTCACCTTCTCCAGTTCCGGTCCGATCGGCACAAGAAGAGCAATAAATGGAGCCAGCTCCTGTACATCAACTCGAAGTTGCCCATCGACTTGAATGTCTGAACGATCGGTCGGACGCGATCGGGACTGCCAGGAGACAATCGGTGCCGCATGTGGTCGATTTGTAGACAGCGTGGCCGACCATGTACTCGCCGACTTCCCAACCACCACGAGGCGATAGGAACCGGTATCTTGCCCTCGAAATGAGAAATGCCCTCCGACTTCATTGCTGGCAGCAGTCAGCTCCCCATCAATCGTGACTTTACGGAGTGGCCCCGTCGCTTGCTCACGGAACACGGTCAGGTGCTCAAGCTGCAACTCGCCAAAGGGAAGAATGGGAAGAGTCCGCAGAAGATCACCGGCCGTCAGCAACCTCCACGGTGACGATTCTTCATCGTTGGTCTCTTCCTCCTGTTTCTCTCCGGTCGTGGCTTCGGCCGAGTGCACGGTCAAGACATGGATGGCCACATCTCTGAGCAGAATACGATTCACACGACCTTGAAACAGCAACCCCACGTCATACTGAATCTCCGCATCGGTCAGGGAGATCATGAGTCGTTCTTCTCCCAAATCTTGCTGGAATGAAACAACGGGTATATTCATGTGTGTCCAGCCAGGATACCCCAGCTGAAGGATGACCTGGCTGTACCCATAGGTACGGAGCTGATTGGCCAAGACATATGAAGTTCCCAAGGGCAGCAAGAGGTAACATCCGCACAGCACAACAACAACCAATAGGACGGCCACTTGATAGCGTTGCGTTAACATGGATAGCGAGTGATCCGCTTAATATCTGTATGGTCAGGGTTGTCAAACAAACCTATCTGCTCTGTCAAGATGTCTGAATGGCTCTACGTCCTTCGAATAGGTTGATGAGCCATAGGCTGGTACTGTCCGAACTTGCGATCACAGCGCTACACCACCTCTCTTCAAGATTGGTTGAAAATCCCAGAACAATCTACCTCGAACTCAGTCTACGAAGGCAAACCAGGCGTAACCAGCGGCAGTATCCTAGCAGAATCATTTCAGGCAGAAATTCATATCGAGCAATCCATCCGCAGCCACTGTTGCTTCACCACCTTTCCGACAGTCCTCTTGTTGAGCTTTCCTCGGTGTTCCCGTGCTTATCTCCATTGGTCCCTCAGCCGTCGAGGACATGCCCACCGGCAGGGAGCCCCCGCCGCTTTGTCGAGCCAGTGTTCCTACCTCTTTTTTCTGGAGCGTTGTCCCTTCCCTTGTATGCGTCAACACGAGAGCCGGCTGTGTCCGCTGGCCAAAGAGAGGTATGGCAGCCGCTTGAAATGATGTTCCGCCGTCACCCAGCCACACCTCGACCTTGTAAAACTTGAGCGTGGGCGCAAGAGTCAGGCCAATGGCGGCAACATCACTGGAATAGGTCCCATGATTGGCATGATAGAGGATTTCCAACCGATTAATCTCCGCGAGGACCACCTCGGCCTCCACCGCTTTGGCGTGGTTCACAAAATGACTGTGTGAAACCATCGCCGCCGCTGCCAAAATGCTCAGCATAGCCAGAACCACCAGCACTTCGAGTAAGGTGAATCCACCGTTTTCCCTTCTTCCGCCCACCACTAGATTCTTTCCAACTTATCGACCGCCGTTCGAAAATTAAATTGCCGTAACGTCCCGGCAATCTCATCCAACGCCTCTCGGGCTTCTTTCACGCCCACGGACTCAACCTTTTCAATCTTCTGGAGCGCCGTCTGCAAGGCTCGTGTCTGATTCTGAATCTGGTCAAACGATCGCTCGATATTCTCCACGGCACAGTTCGCATGATCAGCCAACTCATCCAGCCGATCGCTGGGACGAAAGCGCATGCGCCACCGAAGGTTCCCCTTTCCCCACTGCTGAAGGCTTTCGTCCAGGCGAGAGAGCGGCCCTGCCACACGCCTGGTCACGACAAGACTGAAAATCACAGAGCCGAAAAAGAGTACCGGAACCGCAACCCAAACCGTCTGACTCAGAGCCAACATCTCCTCGGCTGCGCCCTGCCGCTCCTCCAATGAATCACTCATGTAGAGCGCGACGACGGGCTTCAGGTGAGCCCCATAGAAGGCCATCGTGAAAAACAGTGCCGAATAGAGAAACAACAACAATCCGATCCATGCGGCATACCCCTTTTGGACTCGATGCACGAAAAATCTTGATCGAGGATCGCCCGTCGATATCGACGTGTGTGTAGCAGTAACCATGCCAATATCCTCCATTCCTCTCGACGTCAGGTCGAGGAGACTGCCCACATCTACAGTACCACCAAGGCCGCCATCCACCAAGAGAATGAATGGTTGCATGGGTGAGATATGGTCAGAATGAGGTTCGCGTCGACGCTGGGAGGAGCGTGGGACTTGCGTGGTCTATGATGGCGTTGAAGCGGCAGCGATCGGAGGCTCTTCGCATTTCTTACAGTTCAATAGCGTGCCGAGATGCCGCTCACGTCCATCAGCAGTCAGGACCCATGGACGATTAAAGAACGGTGGGTGATGTCGAACATGCTGCCCATGACCACAGGCCAGGTCAGCAACCCAGTCGCCATGCTCGTCTTGGTGATAGCCAATGATCGGTTGCTGCATGTGGTGCGATCGCTGACGCTCAGCTCCTGATCCTCGATAGAGGGACACCGAATAGCATCATGGGGAACACTGGAATACGCCGCTCACTGACACCTGCCGTCCTCATCGTTTTTCAAAGGGTAATTCCGGTCGTTCACGCGCGGACACATATTTCCACTGTTTGTTCTGATCCTGATCAAAGCTCCCCAAAAAAACCACGTCTCTATCAAGATGGCGAAATTCTGCCAAGCTGGTTTGACAGTTTTGAGTATCAATGACTCGAGCATCGTACTGTCCGACAACAAGCACCCTTCCCTTCGCCGCCAGGTACACATTCCGTCGACCGGCATAGCCCGTATCGGGGAATAATTCTGTTGAAGACCGACAGTCTCCTCGTCCCTGGACATTCATGGTGAGGGTGAATCGCTGAAGAAATGGATCCGTGGCTGTTCTCACAATAACCACTCGAAGCTGGAACCCAGTGAGTTCGAGTGCCGCGGTTTCAGGAATGTTACTGTTGCATCCTAACGCGATGGGCAGCAGGGCAATACAGATCACCAACCAGCCTCGGAATCTCACTTGACCGGCGAAACCTTGGGAGCCGCACCGATCGCATCCAGGCCTCCCTGCGCGCAGGCGTCATCCAGATGGGTGCCTGGCGCTCCACCGACGCCGATGCCACCGACCACCTCTCCTCCAATTTCAACAGGAAGCCCGCCGCCCAGCATCAGAACCTCCCCATTGATGTCACGAAGTGCCTGAAGCGTGGGAACTTTGGCAACGAGATCGGCAAGCTCACTCGTGGATCGCCGTAGGCTGGCAGCGGTATAGGCTTTTTTCCGGCTACTGTCTATTGTATGAGGTCCAGCACCGTCGGCACGTCCCATGGCACGAAGAACACCCTCACGGTCTACCACTGAAACACTCACCCGATAGCCATCTTTTTTACAGGCATCTAACGCGGCTAGTATCGCCCTGTTCGCCATTCCCAACGGCAATATCGACTCTTTCGGCAACTCATCCGCCAACGTGCCGGAGGGAGCCGTACAACTGATGAGAAGACAGAGCGACACACCGGCCACGACAACTCGATACCTTCGACCCGATAGAATCTTCAGTGTCATAAGAAGAACCTCCAAACGATACTCTGTATGCAGCCTACGGGTGCGTAGAGGGTCTGTCAAGGGCGGGGGCGCGGCTAGGCAGCGGGCCGTGTGCGTCGAACTGAGTTGGCTGGATCGGGTGTGATCCGCAATCCAAGATCTTCGACCATGGCACGCAGAGGTTCAGCAAGTGACCAGGCCTGCGCCGGACAGCCGCGTGGGACATGTGGCTCCTCTCCATCGAAAATCTCTGAGACGTGACCAAGGCAGGCTTCTCGTAAGTGTGCTTCTATTCCTTTCAGAAATGACCGCGCTTCATGTTTGGCCTTGGAGGTGTGCCCGAATGTGCTCACCCAGGCGCTCACAAAACATCCCAACAGAAACGGCCACACGGTCCCTTGATGGTATGCACTATCACGTTCTCGTGGCCCTCCTGCATAGCGTGGCTGATAACGCCTGTCCTGTGGGGACAGTGTGCGAAGGCCTACCGGTGTCAGGAGCTGTTCTTTGACGAGTTGAAGGACCTGTGTGGCCTGCTCATGCGTCAGCAGATCATCGCATAGAGAAATTGCATAGACTTGGTTGGGGCGGATCGACGAGTCGTCCCCCTCAGGTCCATCGATGGTATCGTACAGATATTGTCCCCCCTGGTACCAAAACCGCGTACGGAACGAAGTGAGCGCTCGTCGTCTATCTTTCCGACAACCGGCTGCATAGTCTTGCTCACCAAACTGTGCGGCCAAGCAAGCGCCTACTTGCAACGCTCGAAGCCATAAGGCTTGAATCTCTACCGGCTTTCCATGCCGTGGAGTGACGACCCAATCCCCGATTTTGGCATCCATCCATGTCAGTTGTACCCCGGGCATCCCTCCCGAAATCAGCCCATCGATATCCATTTTGATGTTGTATCTCGTGCCTTGACGATAACCATCGAGTATCTGCCTGATGGCCGGCCACGCGACGAGTCGAACTCGCTTCGT
The DNA here is from genome assembly GCA_019636945.1 of Nitrospira sp. Lineage (GTDB taxonomy): Bacteria > Nitrospirota > Nitrospiria > Nitrospirales > Nitrospiraceae > Nitrospira_D. The sequence continues at coordinate 11,741 of JAHBWO010000078.1, forward strand.
ATCTTTGCTGTACGCCAGATAGCGATCGACAGCATGGATAAACCACAGTGACGCATCAATCGCATTATAGTCAGGATCTTTGCCGAGATCAGGAAAACGATTCGGCACCATGCCTTCGGACACAAAGGGAATGAAGGATTGAATGATGTCCCAGCCGGCCTCGTACTGTCCGGTCACAAGAAAGAGGCCCGGCAAGGAGATAAAGGCGTCTCGCCCCCAATCGGCGAACCACGGATATCCAGCGATTACCGTCTGCTTCGAACCTTGGCGGACCAAAAATGTCTCGACACCTCGCCGAAGTGCTTCAGCAAAGCGGTCTGGAGCCTTCGCGGCCTTGTGACGCTTCACCCGCCTGACACGTTCCTTGCGAATGAGGTCGCCGATCTCAATATCATCAACCACCTCGCTGGTCAGAGCGAGGGCTTGCTCCCTGCCGGACTCCAAGTGAAACAGCAGTTCTCCTGGAGACCACCAGTCTTCCTGAAAATCGAGTCCCCGCTCCTGTTCCATGGGGAACTGCACCTGCCGATACCACTCGGGAAGGTGGTGATAGCTTCCGGTGTGACTGCACTGCACGGCCGGGAGATCATGGTACGGCTGCCAGGTCACCCGCTGCGCCGTGACCGTCGCTTCAGGAGAAAGCGCTCCGTTTTCGTGATGGAGAGCATGATACTCTCGGCTCGTGAGCTTCAGACGTACCCGCAGTTCGATTGAATCCCTCGCCGGTGTGAGTAGTCTCCATCGCACCACAACCGTGCTCTGACCTCGCACACAGAGGATTTCCCGGCTGACGGTTCGATCGTCAAACGTATACGTCCAGGTCGGCCAGGGAGTCGATGAAAAGGAGATGCAGTGGCTATACCCCTGAGGATGGATCACACCAGGATACAGATTCGTCGAGATTGAAATCGCACGATTATCCAGATGAAGCCATTCCTCCAAATGATTGACCAGCATGTAGCGATGGCTCTCAGGGGGAGGCACCACAAGCAACAACCCATGATAGCGGCGCGTATTCGCACCAGCCACCGTGCCGGACGCAAATCCCCCGCACCCGTTCGTCTCCAACCATTCCAGACTCAACGCACGATCGGGATCTTGGCATTCTTCTTTGCCTATCCGCATCAGCTGTCCCTCGTCGTTCGTATCTCGTGCTCGCGAAACGCGCTTCACCCTTCGACAGGCTCGCGCTCCCAGGCAATGTCGAAGGACGAATGGCACATCTTTCCGCTATTCCCCGCTCTGCTGGATGAGCTTTGCAACAAGTCCGGTCCACCCAGTCTGATGACTGGCTCCAATTCCAGCCCCATTGTCGCCATGGAAATACTCATAAAAGGGGATAGCATCTCGCCAGCACGGGTCATCCTGAAATTTTCTGACCCCGCCATGCACGGGGCGCTGTCCCGTCTTATCACGGAGGAAAATATGCGTGAGTCTTCGGGACAGTTCGGAGGCGACCTCATTCAACGAGAGGAATCGCCCTGACCGAACCGGATACTCGACCTTGAAGTCTTCACCAAGGAAGTAATGGAACTTTTGGAGCGATTCAATGAGGAGATAGTTGACGGGAAACCAAATGGGCCCCCTCCAGTTTGAGTTGCCTCCGAAGAGACCCGTGCTTGATTCAGCCGGTTCATAATCCACCCGATACTCTTGCCCCATGAGAGAGAGCACATAGGGGTGATCCTTGTGATAACGCGAGAGGGCACGAATGCCGTAGGGAGAAAGAAATTCCTCTTCGTCCAGCATGTATCGCAGTACTGATTTCAACCGTGAACGATTCACGAGCGATAAAAATCGCCGCACTTCACCATCGCGTGATTGGGTCTCTACATGAGCGCTGAAATCAGGTCGATTTTCAATAAACCACTGCATACGATGCTTAAATCGCGGAAGCTGATCGATCAACTCCGAATCCAGGGTTTCCACGGCAAACAGAGGGATCAGGCCCACTAGAGATCGGACCTTGAGCGGACAGGTTTGTCCGTCAGGAAGATGCAGGACATCATAAAAAAACCCATCGTCTCTATTCCAGAGCTCAATTTTCTCCCCGCCGATGTTATTCATGGCTCGGCAGATATAGACGAAGTGCTCAAAAAACTTGCTCGCGACATCTTCGTACGCTCGATTGTGACGCGCCAATTCCAGCGCGATCGACAGCATGTTGAGGCAGTACATCCCCATCCAACTGGTGGCATCCGACTGTTCAATGTGTCCGCCGGTCGGCAAGGGGGCACTCCGATCAAAGACACCGATGTTGTCGAGCCCCAAGAATCCTCCCTGAAAGATATTCTTGCCCTCGGCATCCTTTCGATTAACCCACCAGGTAAAGTTCAGTAAGAGCTTGTGGAACACGCGTTCAAGAAAGACCCGGTCACCCACTCCCTTCCGCTTCTTCTCGATCTTATAGACACGCCAGGCAGCCCAAGCATGCACCGGAGGATTCACGTCTCCAAACGCCCATTCATAGGCAGGCATCTGCCCGTTGGGATGCATGTACCACTCACGAAGCATGAGAATCAGCTGTTCCTTGGCAAAGGTCGAGTCGACGAGGGCCAGCGGAATGCAATGGAATGCTAAATCCCACGCGGCGTACCAGGGATACTCCCACTTGTCCGGCATGGAAATCACATCGGCATTGTAGAGGTGTGTCCAATCGGAGTTTCGCCCATGCTGTCGCTCTTGGGGCGGGTCCGGCATCCCTGGATCACCCACAAGCCAGCGTTTCAGATCGTAGTGGTAGAATTGCTTGCTCCACAGCAACCCAGCGAAGGCCTGTCGCTGAACGAGCTTCGCGTCCTCAGATAGATGTGCCGGAGCCAGGTCTTCATAGAACTCATCGGCCTCCTGAACCCGTTGTTCAAAGAGTTCGTCGATGTGTTTCTTATGAAATCTTCTTGGATCAGATTCATTCGTCAGACAAAGACGAACGACTTCCGATTCCCCAGGCGCCAACGTCAGCACATACTGCGCAGCCGCCTTCGAGCCGATCTTCTCAGGATTGACCGCATCGGCCTTCCCGTGAATGATGTAATCATGAAAACTGTCCTTGACGTACTTTGAGCCGTCCTGATCTCCATACAATCGCCGGGAGTTGGTCTCATTTTCCGTGAACAGCAACGGAGGCTTGCCCTCGCACCAGAGAAACCGCTTCCCGTAATACTCGTGTCCCAGCTCAACAATACTGAGGTCCTTCGCTGCGGGTCCTTCACGCATTCGTGGCCGACGAGCGTCAAGTCCCCACGACCATGTATTCCTGAACCAGAGGGTCGGCAATAGCGTCAACTCGGCACATTCAGGCCCCCGGTTCGTGATATGGATCCTAATGAGGAGTTCCTCTGGTGTCGTCTTGGCATACTCCACCACCACATCGAAATAGCGATCCTTATCAAATACACCCGTATCAATGAGCTCGTACTCTCCATCTCGTCGTCCACGACGGCGATTCTCCTCGACCAACTTGGCATACGGAAATTCAGCTTGTGGATACTTATACAAATACTTCATGTATGAATGAGTTGGCGTTGAATCTAAATAGAAATAGTACTCCTTAACATCCTCGCCATGATTCCCTTCATTGCCTGTGACTCCGAACACCCGCTCTTTTAAAATAGGATCGCGCCCATTCCAAAGGGCAATCGCAAAACAGATGTACTGATGACGATCAGAGATTCCGGCGAGCCCGTCTTCATTCCAGCGGTATGCACGAGAGCGAGCATGATCATGAGGAAAAGATTCCCACGCAGTGCCGTAGGGACTATAGTCTTCTCGAACCGTCCCCCAGGCTCGTTCACTGAGGTACGGCCCCCAGCGCTTCCAATGCTGCTTACGGAGAGCATCCTCTTCCAGCCGTTGCCGTTCGGCTCCATGAAGAGCTTGGGAACGAGAAAACGTATGAACTGCTTTCGCCATAAGAACCCCGTGCGTCTCACGCTCGCTAGCGGTGCACAACGGCTACGATGCGCCCAATCAACCATGGAATCAAGCGCGGCCCATCGAGGCACTTCAACTCAAGTCCCTCTTCGGTCTTTTGTTCTATTGTCTGAATTGCTCAGGATGAGCCACGAGCAGCATACATCACAACTCCGACAGGTACGGAGTCATCCTGAATCACGCTATCTGATTCGGGAATATGAAGAAGGAAAGTAGGTAGGGACTATGCTCGGAGACTCAGCTCCAGATCACTTGTTCCTGGTTCAGGAGGTACTCAATCACCTCAATACTGTTCCGCATCTGAATCTGCGCCCGTTCAGACATGGGCAGCACGGCACCGACTAACTTTCCTGACTCCATATCCATGAGGGACGGAATGGCTTCACCGGAGAGTTTTTCGAGGTTGCTTCGGAAACTGGCCAATGGACGACCTCCTGGTTGAATCTTTCTCGGCATGCTCGAGCCGTTACTTGAGCCGGAAAGGGCCCTGGAAGACATCGCGCTCGCCTCAAATGATAGCAGACGGATCCCCATGAGAAGCACAATCATCTATCTCATTGCTTTTATGGAGTTTCTACTGAATTGATACCGGTGAACGAGGGGGAAGCGCTCCAAGATAACGGAATCCTCCCACATTAAGAAAGGTCGTATCAGGCTGTAGACGAAAATCATCACGCTCTACATCAACAAAACGAGGATCTGCAAAGATATCGGAGTTGAGTTTCAGCTCCGGGGCAGGACGACTCGGAGAGCCCGCTCTCATATAGTCCGCTTCACCGTTGAAAAGAAGGTTGTACCCAAGCTTCGTCTGACTCGATAGCGCGATCAGAAAGCCGACCTTGTTGAAGCTCACAATGTTCCCCATCGCCTCAATCCTCGAGGCACCAAGAAATGTCGCACCGCTGCCGTTCTTCACCAATGTATTGTTCACTAACACCGCGGTAGACTGATCACCGATGACCACCGCCTCAAAGAGACTTCTGGTAATGACATTGTGCTCAAGTCGCACCGAGGACTTCCCGGTGACATTGACCCCATGATCGTTATCATGAATAAAATTCCCAACCAGAACGGCGTGGGAGTCGGAAAAGTGCAGGCCGGTGGTCTCGCTACCACCGATAACACTGTCTTCTATTCGGACCTCTTGGACCTGTTGGCTGAAGACCATGCCCTTGACATGAAGCTGACGGAGTACGATGCGGTTCCCATTAAAAACCCCAAGCGCATGCCCCCCATGCTCATTGATCGTCAGACCGCTGATCTCAATATCCGTTGCGCCATACGGCCATTTCCCCACGTGGAGAACACCCACCATCTGTCCTCGGCCTTGTAGAACAACCTTGTCAACTCCGGCACCGACGATCTTGAGCCGTTCCTTACTATGAATGGTGAGGTCTTGCGGGTAGACTCCGGCCTTAATCAATACCGTGTCGCCCTTCCCCGCACTATCCACAGCCTCTTGTAGCGACGAGAAATCACCTGAGCCGTCCAGTGCCACCGTAATGGTCCGTGGACCTGGTACAGAGCCCTCCGTCCCAGCCAGAGCAACTCCGGCACTAAGGACAGAACCGATGGCGATCAACAGCAATCGATACATGACAAAATTCATACAAGCGGAGAACTGGGGATGTCAATCTCAGTTTGTCGCCAACTCTCACGCATGATAAGCTCCGCTGCTATGATCCTGATCGGCCTCACCGGAGGTGTTGCGACCGGGAAAAGTACCGTCGCAAGAATGTTCCAACAATGCGGGGCCATTATCATTGATGCCGATGCATTGGCGAAAGCGGTGGTCCAGCCTGGTAAAGCGGCCTGGCAAGACATCGTTCGTCGGTTTGGGAAATCCATCCTGAACCCTGACCGAACGATCAACCGACAGGCCCTTGGAGCAATTATCTTCCGTCATCCGGCGAAACGACGAATGCTTGAACGGCTCGTCCATCCTCGCGTGGCCCGAGAGCAGCGTCGGCTGACCAGAGAGGCGGCTCGAAAGGATCGCAGTGCCGTCGTCATCTACGATGTTCCTTTGCTCTTCGAAGCAGGGATCGCCAAACGTGTGGAGAAAATCATCGTCGTCACTGCCGATCAGAAGACTCAAATCGCCCGTCTCAAGAAACGCAATGGTCTCAACCGAGCTGAGGCACTCCGCCGTATTCGCAGCCAAATGCCACTGACACAAAAGATCCGCAGAGCCGATCTGGTCATCGACGGAACATTGCCTCGTGCAAGAGGCAGAAAGCGGGTTCGAGACGCTTTCAAGGTGCTCGCTACACTGGCATCACCCAAGGCTTCGCCGCTGATGAGGTAGACCCGCGTCATTGCGCTCCTGATGATTGCATGCCAAAACACGGGCCATTGCCTATCCATTGCTGATCATCCCCAAACCACGAGCCTCATGATACGACTTCGTGCTCTCAGCCAACCAATCCCTGTTACCTCCTACCGTCTCATTCCCACACTGTGTTAAAGTCCCCGCATGCGCAATGTCGTCATCATTGGATCGGGACCGGCTGGTTTGACCGCTGCGATCTATACCGCACGGGCGAATCTGTCCCCTCTCCTCATTGAAGGCTGGCAATCTGGGGGACAACTCACGACTACGACGGAAGTGGAAAACTACCCTGGATTCGAAAAGGGCATCATGGGACCGGAGCTCATGAAGGACATGCGCGCGCAAGCAGAACGCTTCGGTACGGAATTTCTCACCGGCGATGTATCGGCCGTAAACTTCAAGAACCACCCGTTGACGCTTACGATCGATGGTGAGAAAACCGTGAAAACACAAACTGCCATCATCGCCACAGGCGCGTCCGCTATTCCTATCGGAGTACCGAACGAGAAGCGACTGACCGGCCACGGGGTTTCCACCTGCGCCACCTGCGATGGATTCTTCTTCAGAGGAAAGGAACTCGTCGTAGTTGGTGGAGGCGATAGCGCGATGGAGGAAGCCACCTTTCTCACCAAGTTCGCCACCAAAGTTTCGATTGTGCATCGACGCGACAAGCTCCGCGCATCAAAAATCATGCAAGAACGGGCTATGAAGA
>JAHBWO010000079.1 GCA_019636945.1 Nitrospira sp.
ATCATCAACGGATTCCGCAAAGCGAAGGGCGACGGCAAGTTAAAGGGCGTGAAGATCTGGGTGCGCCGCGGCGGGCCGCGTGAGAAGGAAGGTCTCGATGCGATGCGCGCACTGAAGGACGAGGGCTTCGACATCAACGTCTTCGACCGCAACACTCCGCTGACGGACATCGTCGACAAAGCGTTACAGAAGTAACGAGCTATCAGCTATTAGCCATCAGCTGTCGGCTGAATGCTGACCGCTGGAGGCTTCACTGTTGGAGGACTTTCGATGAGTATTCTGGCCAATAAAGACACCCGCGTGGTGATTCAGGGTGGAGCCGCCGGTGTCAATGCAGCACGCCGCATGGCGGAGTTCTGTTATCTAATTAAACGCCCCCTCACGGTCGAGGCGTTCGTCTATCCGCCCGATGCCGGCAAGACCAATGAAGTGCCGTACGGCAGCGGGTTGATTGCGATCCCCATCTACAAGACGATCGCCGAAGCGACGAAGAATCATCCAGCCATCAATACCAGCCTTGTCTACATCGGTGCCGATCGCGCCATGAAGGGTGGGATGGAAGCGTTGGATGATCCGAACATCAAGGTCGTCTCCATGATCACCGAGGGTGTTCCGGAAAAGGACGCCAAACTGCTTGGGGCGCATGCGCGCAAGCTCGGTAAGGTGTTCAACGGGCCATCCTCGATCGGGATCATCTCGGCAGGGGCGTGCCGGTTGGGCGTCATCGGTGGCGCGTTCGACAACCTCGTGCTCTCGAAGTTGTATCGTGAAGGCTCTTTCGGCGTGATTACAAAGTCAGGCGGCCTCTCGAACGAAATTATCTGGATCTGCTCACAATTTGCCGATGGCATCACGACAGCCATTGGTATCGGTGGCGATGCCTACCCAGGCACCGACTATGTGAGCTATCTCGAAATGTTTGAAAACGATCCGCAGACCAAGGCGGTCGTCATCGTTGGTGAGATGGGTGGAGACCTCGAGGAGCGGGCCGCTGAGTGGTATGGAGCCAAGAAGCGTCGCGTCAAGTTGATCGGCGTGGTTTCGGGCTTCTGCCAGGAGAGCTTGCCGAAGGGCATGAAGTTCGGTCATGCCGGTGCCAAGGAAGGGATGAAAGGCGAGGGATCGGCACGATCCAAGTCGGATGCGCTCAAAAAATCAGGGGCCATCGTCCCGCCGACGTTCGGCGCCTTGGGGCCAGCCATCAAGGAAACCTATCAAGAGCTGCTCAAGTCCGGTCAGGTGAAGGAGCCGGTGGAGCCGGCGGTGCTGCCCAGGTTGCCGAAGTCGGTCGAAGAGGCGATGAAGGCAGACGAAGTGATGGTGGCTCCGTTGATCCGGACCACGATCAGCGACGACCGTGGCGATGAGCCATGCTATGTCGGGTATCCAGCCTCAGAGCTTATCAATAAGGGATACGAGATCCCTCACGTCATCGGGCTGCTCTGGGATAAGCGCCTCATTTCGAAGCAGGAAGCGGAAATCATCAAGCGCATCATGATGCTTTCGGCGGATCACGGGCCTTGCGTCAGCGGCGCTTATGCCACGATTCTGGCGGCTTGTGCCGGAATCGGCCTGTCTCAAGCAGTCGCGGCCGGGCTCATCATGATCGGTCCCCGCTTCGGCGGCGCAGTGACGGACGCCGGGCGTTGGTTCAAGTATGCAGTTGACAATAAAATGAATGTCGATGAGTTTCTGGCCTACATGAAGAAGAACGTAGGGCCAGTGCCGGGAATCGGCCACCGAGTGAAGAGCTTGCGCAATCCGGACAAGCGGGTCAAGGAGCTTGTGGGTTATGTAAAGAGCTTGGATATCAAAACGCCGTGCCTCGACTTCGCCTTGGCGGTGGAGCAGGTCACGGCAGTCAAGAAGGATAACTTGATTTTAAACGTGGACGGCACGATGGCAGCGGTTCTGGTCGACATGGGCTTCCCTGTCGACAGTTTGAACGGCTTCTTTATCTTGTCGCGCACGATCGGATTGATCGGCCACTGGGTCGATCAGAAGCGGCAGGACAGTCGCCTGATCCGACTGTTCGACTATCTGGTGAACTATGCGGCGCCCAAGCGTCGGGAAGTGCCGCCCTTGAAATAGTGCTGAGTAACCAGTGCTGAGTTCTGAGTGTAGGGTCTTCGTCCGGCACTCAGCACCCAGCACTCAGAACTGTAAGGAGCTACTCCCATGTCCATGGATCTCGCGAAAAATCTCTATGCAAAAATGCCGGCGGTCTTCGAGAAGGCCAGAAAGCAATTCGACCGACCGCTGACGCTGGCTGATAAAATTCTCGTTTCACACGCCGACAACTTCGATACCCAGAATTGGGAGCGGGGCAAGGCCATGCTGGCGCTGCGTCCGGACCGCGTGGCGATGCAAGATGCCACGGCCCAGATGGCCGTGCTGCAGTTCATGCAGGCCAACAAGAAGAAAGCCGCGGTTCCCAGCACGATCCATTGCGACCATCTGATTCGTGCGGAAATGGGGTCCGAGAAGGACCTGACGCGCGCCTTGGACGAGAACCGGGAAGTCTATAACTTCCTGGCTTCTGCGGCGAAGAAGTACGGCATCGGATTCTGGAAGCCGGGTGCTGGCATCATTCACCAAGTCGTACTGGAAAATTATGCGTTCCCTGGCTGCTTGATCATCGGGACCGATTCACACACACCGAACGGCGGTGGGTTGGGTGGATTGGCGATCGGCGTCGGCGGGGCGGATGCCGGCGAAGTGATGGCCGGTTTGCCGTGGGAAGTGCTCCATCCGAAATTGATCGGGGTGAAGCTGACGGGCAAGTTGAGCGGATGGGCGTCTGCAAAGGATGTGATTCTTTATCTCTGTGGCCTACTGACGGTGAAGGGTGGAACCAATAAGATCGTTGAATACTTTGGACCTGGCGCTGAAACCATTAGTGCCACCGGCAAAGGTACGATTTGCAACATGGGTGCGGAACTGGGTGCGACCACATCGGTCTTCCCATTCGATCAGAAGATGGTCGACTATATGACCATTACGGATCGGGCGGATCTGGCAAAGTTGGCCCAGGCAAACAAGGCCTTGTTGACGGCTGATCCAGAGGTGATGCAAGCTCCGGAAAAGTATTACGATCAGATCGTTGAAATCGATCTCTCCAAGTTGGAGCCCCATGTGGTGGGACCTCACACGCCAGACCTTGCCAGGCCGATTTCCAAGCTGAAAGCCGAAGCGCAAGAAAAGGGGTATCCCGTTGAACTGAAGGCAGCCTTGATCGGGAGCTGTACCAACTCCTCGTACGAAGATATCAGCCGTTCGGCTCACGTGGCGCAGCAGGCCTTGAAGGCTGGTTTGAAGGCGAAGGCCTCGTTTCTGATTTCTCCTGGATCTGAGCGGATTTATCACACCATGAAGCGTGATGGGTTCTTGGAGACCTTCGAGAAGCTCGGCGGAACCGTGCTGTCTAATTCCTGCGGCCCCTGCATCGGCCAGTGGAAGCGTGCGGACGGGGTGAAGGGCAAGGCTGACTCGATCGTCAGCTCTTTCAACCGGAACTTCCCAGGACGGAACGATGGGATCAGCGAAACCCTTTCGTTCCTCGCGAGCCCGGAAGTGGTGACGGCCTACGCGATCACCGGCGATCTTGGTTTCGATCCAGTCAATCAGGCGGTGAAGGGAGCTGACGGCAAAGAATTCAAGCTCCAAGCCCCAGTTGGTGAGGAGTTGCCGGCCAAGGGTTTTGCGAAGGGTGAAGAGGGTTACGTGGCACCGGCTGACAATGGCGAAGGACTCACCGTTGATCTTCCACCGACGAGCGAACGGTTACAAGTCTTGCAGCCATTTCCAAAGTGGGACGGCAAAGATTTCGAGAAGCTGCCGCTTTTAATCAAGACCAAGGGCAAGACCACAACCGACCATATTTCGCCCGCCGGTCCCTGGCTCAAATTCCGAGGCCACCTGGACAAGATCAGTGACAACATGTTTCTCGGCGCCAACAGCGCATTTTCGTCCGAGCCGGGCAAGGGTACGAACGTGTTGACCGGTGAATCGAACCTGACGATCGCGCAGATTGCCCGCGCCTACAAGGCACAGGGCATCGGGTCAATCGTGGTCGGCGACGAAAACTACGGCGAGGGCAGCAGCCGGGAGCATGCGGCGATGTCGCCTCGCTTCTTGAACGTGCGCGCGGTCATCACGAAGAGCTTCGCGCGCATTCATGAGACCAATTTGAAAAAACAAGGGATCTTGGCGTTGACCTTCGCTGATCCGAAGGACTACGAGAAGATCGAGCAGCAGGACCGCATCAGTGTGACGGGGCTGAACAGTCTGGCTCCTGGCAAGCCGGTGCAGGTAACGATTCATAAAGCGGATGGCAACGCGCTCACCATCCAGGCGAACCACAGCATCACGGCGCAGCAGATCGCGTGGTTCAAGGCGGGTTCGGCGCTCAATGCGTTGAACTAAACAGTCACACCAAGAGGGAGCGTTATGGCAAGCAAAGCAGACAAAATCATCTATACAAAGACGGATGAGGCGCCGATGTTGGCGACCTATTCCTTCTTGCCGATTATCAATGCCTTCACAAAGGCAGCGGGTGTCACCGTGGAACTGCGCGATATTTCTCTCGCAGGCCGTGTCATCGCGGTATTCCCAGAATATTTGACACCGGAGCAGAAGCAGCATGATGCGTTGGCGGAGCTTGGAGAAATGGCCAAGACGCCGGAAGCGAACATCATTAAGCTGCCGAATATCAGTGCCTCGATTCCGCAGCTGGTTGCGACGATCAAGGAATTACAGAAGCAAGGGTACAAGCTGCCGGACTATCCGGAGAATCCGAAGGACGACAAGGAAAAGGACATCAAGGCCCGCTACGACAAGGTGAAGGGCAGCGCGGTCAATCCGGTGTTGCGCGAGGGCAACTCGGACCGCCGTGCTCCGTTATCCGTGAAGGCCTATGCTCGGAAACATCCGCATAAGATGGGGGCCTGGTCGTCTGATTCGAAGACGCATGTCTCGCACATGAAGGGCGGCGACTTCTTTTCCAATGAAAAGTCTCGTACGATTCCCGCTGCGACGACGGCGAAAATTGAGTTCATTGGGGCGGATGGCAAGACAACGGTGCTGAAGGAAAAGGTCACGTTGCAGGCCGGTGAAGTGTTGGATGCGACCTTTATGAGTGTCAAGGCGCTTCGCAGGTTCTTGGAAGAGCAGATCGAGGATGCCAAGGCCAAGGGCGTTCTCTTTTCACTCCATATGAAGGCCACCATGATGAAGGTCTCCGACCCGAAGATCTTCGGCCATGGCGTGACTGTCTATTATAAGGATGTGTTTGAGAAGCATGGCGAGACATTCAAGAAGTTGGGCGTGGATCCTGACAATGGTCTCGGCGACGTCTATGCCAAGATCAAGGCCTTGCCGGATGAGCAGCGGAAGGCGATCGAGGCCGATATTCAGGCCGTCTATCAGAAGCGCCCGCCGATGGCGATGGTCAACAGTGACAAGGGAATCACGAATCTCCATGTGCCGAGTGACATCATCATCGACGCGTCCATGCCGCCGGTCATCCGTGATTCCGGCAAGATGTGGAATCCGGCTGGACAGCTGCAGGATGTGAAGTGTGTGATTCCCGACGCAAGTTACGCGCCGGTCTATCACGAGATGGTGGAATTCTGTAAGCAGAAAGGGGCTTTTGACCCAAAGTCGATGGGGACGATTCCCAACGTCGGATTGATGGCGCAGGCTGCGGAAGAGTATGGGTCGCATGATAAGACCTTCAAGGCACCGGCCAACGGTACGATCCGCATCGTGGATGCGTCGGGCTCGATCCTCCACGAACATAAGGTTGAAGAGGGCGATATCTGGCGTGCTTGCCAGGTCAAGGATGCCCCGATTCAGGACTGGGTCAAGTTGGCGGTCACGCGTGCTCGGGCAACCGGCGCACCGGCCGTGTTCTGGTTGAACAAGGACCGTGCCCATGATGCTGAATTGATCAAGAAGGTGAATGCCTATCTGCCGAAGCACGATACGAACGGTCTCGAGATCAAGATCATGTCACCGGCTGATGCCTGCCGGTACTCGATCGAGCGGATGAAGGAAGGCAAGGACACGATTTCTTGCACCGGCAACGTGCTGCGTGACTATCTCACGGACCTCTTCCCGATTCTCGAAATCGGCACCAGCGCCAAGATGCTCTCGATCGTTCCGTTGTTGAACGGCGGCGGATTGTTCGAGACCGGTGCCGGTGGATCGGCCCCGAAGCATGTGCAGCAGTTTGAACAAGAGGGCTACCTGCGGTGGGATTCGCTCGGTGAGTTCCTGGCGCTGGCTGCTTCGTTGGAGCACTTGGCCAAGGCTGGAAATAACCCGGTCGCAAAGATCCTGGCGGACACGCTAGATCAAGCCAATGCAAAGTTCCTGGAGAGCAACAAGTCACCGGCCCGCAAGGTCGGCGAAATCGACAACCGTGGCAGCCATTTCTATCTGGCGCTCTATTGGGCGCAGGCCTTGGCCGCTCAGACGGCGGACAAGAGGATTGCAGAGAAGTTTGCGAAGATCGCTAAAGAGTTGAGTGACAATGAGAAGACGATCGACGGCGAATTGTTGGCCGCGCAGGGCAAGCCGCAGGATGTCGGCGGGTACTATCACCCGGACGATGCCAAGGCGTACAAGGCGATGCGGCCGAGCGCGACGTTGAACAAGATCATCGATTCGTTCGTATAAACAGTGAGGAGTCAGGGGTAAGGAGTTAGGGGTGAGGATCTCTCCTTACCCCTCACCCTTCACCCCTTACTGGTTTGTAAAATGGCTCAAGAATTAAACGAAAATGTGATCGATCAGCCCGAGGTGATGAAGCCCCGGATGGTCACGATCGAGATCGCCGGCAAGAAAGTGGATGTGCCGGAGGGGATTACTGTCGTCCGTGCCATGTGGTACGCCGGGATCGATGTCGTGCGTGGCGTCGGTTGTCTGGGGGGATTCTGCGGGGCCTGTGCCACCTACTACCGGACGAAAGATGATCCAAAAGTGAGAACCTGTCTCGCTTGTCAGATGGCGGTACAGGATGGCATGTCGTTTACGATGATGCCGCCGTTTCCGGCCCGAAAGGCCACCTACGAAATTCAGAAGCTCCAAGACCCGAAACAAGATCTGTTCAATCTCTATCCGGAAGCTCCGCTGTGCCGAAATTGCAATGCCTGCACCGAAGCCTGCCCGCAGAAAATCGACGTACGGGAAGGAGTCTGGAAGGCTGTTTTCGGTGACTTTAAGAGTGTCTCCGAGATGTTCATGGATTGTGTCATGTGCGGGATGTGTACGCCGGTCTGCATTGCCGACATTGCGCCGAATCTCGTGGCCCTCTATGTCAGCCGTGCGCAGGGCGCCCATTTTACTGACAAGCCGGTCGGGCTCGATACCAGGATCAAAGAGATTCAGGACGACATCTATAAGGACGAGTGGGCCAAGATTCTGAAGATGAATGAGAAAGAACTGGCCGAACATTGTGCGACGGTGAAATAGCCACCAGGCCATCAACCATCCGCTCTCAGCTTCTGAGAGGCGGTTGCTGAACGCAGGTAGCTGAAAGCTAGACATGGACATTCACGCGCTCCAACAGATCGTGCACAAGACTCGGGATGCCCGGCGTAAGCAGACCATCCCCAAGTTTTCTCCGGCGGACCGGGACCAACTGATTCACAAGTACCATCCGGATTTTCGGGCCAGCGCCTATCGTCCGATTAAGTTTGGTCCGAACGAAGGCGACAAAACCGTCGTCGAGTTGGCGACCTTGCTTGAAGGCGACAGTTCCATTCAAGACAATGCCGATCTTACGCCTCAGTATACCTGCGATGTCCTGGTCATCGGTGGTGGCGGGGCCGGTTGTGCCGCGGCTTTGCACGCCCATGGCGCGGGAGCAAAAGCCATTCTGGCCACCAAGCTTCGCTTGGGCGATTCCAACAGTGTGATGGCGCAGGGTGGGATGCAGATTTCCGTCGCGCCGGAAGATTCGCCGGTCACCCATTTCATCGATACGCTGAAGGGCGGGCACATGGAGAACGACCATGCCCTTCTGAAGACCATGGTCGAGGATGGACCATCGATTGCGAAGTGGCTGCTGGAGTTGGGCGTGTTGTTCGATCGTCAAGCCGACGGCAATCTTCATGTGAAGAAGGGCGGCGGCAGTTCTAAGCCACGTCTCTTGACCTGCTCGGACTACACCGGCCTCGAAATTATGAGGGTCCTCAAGGATGAGGTCATCAATCAAAAGATTCAGTTGCTGGAATTTGCTGCAGCCATCGAATTGCTCAGCGACAACGAGGGGCAGTGCACCGGCGCCATCTTCAAGGATCTCGACAATCAGCGACACATCGTGGTGGCTGCGAAGTCGGTCATTTTGGCGACCGGCGGTATCGGCCGCCTCCATTTTCAAGGATTTCCGACCAGCAATCACTATGGCGCCACCGGCGACGGACTCTGCCTGTCTTATCGCATGGGTGCTAGATTAGCCCATATCGATACGTTCCAATATCATCCGTCGGGGGCGGTCTATCCTGAGCAACTGATCGGGCAACTGGTAACGGAAGGGATTCGCTCCGAAGGCGGCCATCTCGTGAATGCCAAGGGCGAGCGGTTTGTGAATGAGCTTGATACCCGCGACGTCGTCTCCTCCTCAATCATTCGGGAGTGCGAGGAAGGTCGTGGGATTCGCACCATGTCGGGTCGTGTCGGGGTGTGGTTGGATACGCCGCTCTTGGATGCCGAGCATGGACCGGGGACGGTTGAGAAACATTTTCCAGCAATGATGCTGCAGTTCGAGCGATTCGGGATCGATATCAGCAAGGATCCGGTCTTGATCTATCCGACGCTGCACTATCAGAACGGCGGGGTGAAGATCGATACGAACTCGGAGACCAATGTGAAGAATCTGTTCGTGGCAGGAGAGGCGTCCGGCGGACTGCATGGGCGGAACCGTCTCATGGGGAATTCGTTATTGGACCTCATGGTGTTTGGGAAGCGGTCCGGGTTGACGGCTGCTGCTCGTGCCACGTCGGTGAAACAAGGCACACTGACGATTAATCATGTGCGGAAGTTCCGCGCCGAAGCCAAGAAGCACGGAAACGCTAGTGGCGTCATCTCGCCGATGATTCTGCCGGCGTACACGAGGAAAGCATAAGGAGCCTATGGCGAATGGCTGATAGCGAATGGCAAAAAAGCCTGTCTGCTCTCAGTCCGTACCATAAGGCTATTAGCCATCTGCTATTAGCTCTTCGAGGTTAAGAATGAACGTTCATGAATTCCAAGCGAAGTCTCTCTTTGCACAATTTGGTGTGCCGGTGCCGAAGGGAAAGGAAATTACTTCTCCTGAAGCAGCGACTGCCTGGGCGAGCGAGCTGAATACGCCCGTGTTCGTGGTGAAAGCACAAATCCATGCCGGTGGCCGTGGTAAGGCCGGAGGAGTCAAAATTACCAAAGATAAGGTGGCCGTGGCCGGATTTGCAAAGGAACTGATCGGAAAGACATTGGTAACCCACCAGACCGGACCAAAGGGGCGTCAGGTTCACCGTCTGTTGATGGAAGAGGGGGCAAACATCGCCAAGGAGCTGTATCTTTCGATCCTGGTCGATCGGGATACCGGTTGGCCGACGTTCATCGCCAGTACCGAAGGCGGGATGGAAATTGAGGAAGTGGCCGCCAAGACTCCGGAAAAGATCATCAAGGAACCGATTGATCCTGCCGTGGGATTTCAGGGGTACAACGGGCGGAACATCGCCTTTGCGCTCGGGCTTCAGAATATCGAGCCGACGGCAATGAATCCGTTCATCAAGATGCTGGGGAATCTGTACCGCCTGTTCATGGAGAAGAACTGTGCCCTGGTCGAAATTAATCCCCTCATTATCACGAAAGAAAAGACCGTTGTGGCGCTGGACGGCAAAGTCTCGTTCGACGACAACGGCCTCTTCAAGCATGAAGATGTGCAGAAGATGCGTGATTTGAACGAGGAAGAACCGCTGGAAATCGAAGCGACCGCGAACAATCTGAACTATGTGAAACTGGACGGCAACATCGGTTGCATGGTGAACGGGGCTGGTTTGGCGATGGCCACGATGGACGTCATCAAGTTAGCGGGTAGCGAACCGGCGAACTTCTTGGACGTGGGCGGAGGCGCGACGAAAGAGACGGTTGCCGCCGGATTCCGGATTCTGCTGAAAGATCCGAACGTGAAGGGCATCTTCATCAACATTTTTGGTGGAATCGTGCGCTGTGAACGTATCGCCCACGGTGTCATCGAAGCGGCCAAGGAAGTGAAGATCAACGTGCCTCTCGTGGTTCGACTGCAAGGGACCAATGCCGAAGAAGGCCGTAAGCTGTTGGCAGATTCCGGGTTGAAGCTCGATGTCGCCAACGATCTGTGGGAAGCCGCCCAAAAAATTGTGAAACTGACAGGAAAAGCAGCGTGAGGGAAAAGGTGCGCCGGGCCAGTCTTCAGTGCTCGCCCACCGCGCACACAAGAAGTAAATTAGATTATCAGACATTGGTCGGCGCTCGGTGGATGCGCGCAGTATGAAGACCGACCCGGCACACCTTCTTAAAAGGGAAGATAAGAAAAGAGGAAACCGTGAGCATTCTCGTCAATAAGAATACACGCGTCGTGGTGCAGGGGATTACGGGGAAGGAAGGTTCATTCCATGCGACTCAATGTAAGGCCTATGGGACAAAGGTCGTCGCTGGTGTGACGCCGGGCAAGGCCGGGCAGGAAGTCGAAGGTATTCCCGTATTCAATACGGTAGCCGACGCGGTCAAAAAGACCGAAGCGGATACGTCGCTCATCTTTGTGCCTCCACCCTTCTGTGCCGATGCCATTTTGGAAGCAGCTGATGCGGGAATCAAACTCGTGATCTGTATCACGGAGGGGATCCCGGTGAATGACATGGTGAAAGTGAAACGGGCTCTGCGCGGTCGGGATGTGAGACTTATTGGTCCGAACTGCCCGGGGGTGATTACGGTTGATGAGGCCAAGATCGGCATCATGCCGGGCTTTATTCACAAAAAGGGTGTTGTCGGCGTGGTGTCGCGCAGCGGGACCTTGACCTATGAAGCGGTACACCAACTCTCGACATTGGGTTTGGGAGAAACCACGTGCGTTGGCATCGGTGGTGATCCCGTGAACGGCACAGGGTTCGTGGATGTCCTGCCGCTGTTTGAAAAAGATCCGGAGACTCAGGCCATCGTCATGATCGGCGAAATCGGCGGCGACGCGGAAGAAAAAGCTGCTGAATTCATCAAGAAGAACGTAAAGAAACCAGTTGTTAGCTTCATCGCCGGGATTACGGCGCCTCCTGGCCGTCGCATGGGCCATGCCGGTGCGATTATCTCCGGCGGCAAGGGGACGGCATCTGAAAAAATGAAGACCCTGGAAGCAGCTGGGGTAACAGTCGTCAAGAATCCCGCAGAGATCGGGGAGGCGGTCAAGAAGGCGTTGGGACGGTAGGTATCCTAACTGATATTCTTAAGCCTTTCCGTTCATCCGGTTCCGTGAAGCAGCCTCACAGGCCCATTCGCAGTGTAGTCATAAACCCTGCACCACCGTCAAAAGGAATCAGTACCTCCGCCGGCGGACTCAATCTGGATGTCTCGTAGGTTCCTCAGAAAGGCCATCCAGTAAAACCGCGGGAAGAGAAGACGTGGAGTCTGTCTGAACCCGTACGCAGCCCTAGAGCGACGCAGGCTGGTTTTTCAACAGCGTACCGGCTGCCTCCGAAGCAATCGAAGAGTGTATGGTGAACCGGCTTCTTCTCGGAAACATGCCAATCTCAATGTGAGTGGCTGATCAAAGCTTCGTTGCAGCACCAACCGAAGCCGTTGAATCCAAGGTCCTTTATCAGGCGGTCGACCTCTGTGCCCTCCCTGTTCACAAATGATGTGGAAGCCAAGCTATTAGAAGCAATTACGAGATCCAGAGCGGAGAGAGGAGAGGTAGGTCGGTTCGGAAGTCAACTCGAGGCAGTTGGAATCCATCTCGATGATCTCATGACAGCCAGACTGCCATATTGGATTTATCGATAACTCCAATCCGTTTTATCTATTTTCAAAAATGAAGGCGGGGTTGCTACTGTTGGCGCCGTTCGCCGAATGTATACGAAAGGAGTATCCCCTCCTGATCGCTCTGAGAGGCGGATGGGTGGACTCTTATGCCAAGAACCGCAACCGCCGAACCGGGGGTCGAGTCGATTCATGCACAGACGCACTCGTCTCACGACACAGACCAACGACGATCGACTGATCGATCTCAGAATGTGCAACCCCAATTAGTCTCAGACCATGGGTGCGTTACCGTAGGAGGACGATGAATGAAAGCGAGAATGTCGGCGATGATTTGTCTCCTCTGTGTCCTCGGCTTTGCGGATCTCACCCGGGCAGAAGATCCCTACAGCCAACGGGTCGCCGATCCCTATGCCCTCTCGGATGGTCTCCCCAATATGTCCTCCGGGACACTTGAGCCCTATCTATCATTTTTTGCGGGAGTGGGCATTCCGTTCAGTCAGGACGCCACGTTTACGGACGGGACCTCACCGAGGGTGGTCCAGGATGTCGACTATGTATCGAAATTCTCGCTCGGCGGCAACCTCGGGGTTTGGTTCCCTACCAGAAATAAGCTGTTTGGATTCGATCTTGGCCTGGAACTCACCGGCTTTCTCTGGTATCCGGACGTGCACTGCTGTCAGGACAATTATAATCGGGATCCCGCAACGGGGGCAGGCACCTCGACGGAGATCTCAGGTCTCTACATCGGTCCCAATTTTCTGATTCGTTACCCCATGGCGATTTCCGAAGCCTATCCCAACGGGCGGTGGTTTCCCTACGTCGGGATCGGCGTGGGCATGCATCAGATGGCGATGAGGCCGGGTGGAGCCCATGGGGTGACGACATATTTTGCCCTTGATAATACACGTACGAACCCCATCACCGAGCAACGGAATACGTCGGTGGGGTTTCAGGGTGTGGGTGGCATCAAGGCGCATCTTTTCAAGTACGTGGCGGGGTTTATCGAGGTGAAGTATCTCCGTGCCCATCATGATGGGCTGGTAACGGATCGGTTCGGGGCATCCCCAATCCAATCCTTCCCCGGATCAAGTGATCCAGCAGATGGCTATTTAATTGTGAATCCCTATTCATCCACGATCGATACGATCTTTGTGCATGCGGGCCTGTCGATTCACTTTGACTGGAAGCCGTAGAAAAAGCTCAGATGTGCAACCCCAATTAGTTTCAGACCATGGGTGCGTTACCGTAGGAGGACGATGAATGAAAGCGAGAATGTCGGCGATGATTTGTCTCCTCTGTGTCCTCGGCTTTGCGGATCTCACCCGAGCAGAAGATCCCTACAGCCAACGGGTCGCCGATCCCTATGCCCTCTCAAATGGCCTCCCCAATATGTCTTCCGGGACGTATGAGCTCTACTTTTCCGCCATGGCGGGCGTGGCGATTCCGTTCAGTCAGGATGCCACGTTTCAGGACGGGAGCCAGCCGGGGGTGATCCATGATGTCGACTATCAAATGAAACATTCATGGGGAGGCAACGCGGGGATCTGGTTTCCTACCAGAAGTAAGCTGGTGGGCTTCGATCTTGGCGTGGAACTCACTGGTTTTGTGTGGTATCCGGATGTCGCCTGCTGTACGGACTTTTATAATAATGATCCCACGGGGAGTTTCCAAAGGGATGGGATTGCCAATCGAGGTACCACGACCGAAATATCAGCCGCCTATGTGGGCGCTAATTTCCTGCTTCGCTACCCGATGGCCATTTCCGAGGCCTATCCCAACGGCCGATGGTTTCCCTATGTCGGGATCGGGGTGGGCGCCCATCAGCTGGGGATGAAACCGGGTGGAGCCAGAGGGCAACGGCTGTTAACTGCCATCACCACTCAACGGGATACGACCGTGGGGTTTCTGGGGATCGGTGGAATTAAGGCCCATCTCTTCAAGTATGTGTCGGCGTTTGTGGAAGCGAAGTATGTTCATGCCCAGCACAACGGGTTGTCGACGGATCGGTATGGGAATTCCCCCGCCGGCGATCTAGCCTTTAGGGGTGAGGGTCCGTTTGTGAATCCCTATGAATCGACGATTAATACGATCATGGTGCATGGGGGCTTATCAATGCACTTTGACTGGAAGCCGTAGGGTCGTGCCAGATCACGTGATCGGCTGTGGGAGCTCCGGATTGCACAATCCCAATTCGTCGAAGCACATGGTTGCGTTACCGTAGGAGGAGAATGAATGAAAGCAAGAATGTCGGCGATGATGTGTCTCCTCTGTCTCCTCGGTTCTGCGGATCTCACGCGGGCGGACGATCCCTACAGCCAACGGGTCGCCGATCCCTATGCCCTCTCGGATGGTCTCCCGACGATGACTTCCGGGACGCTTGAGCCCTATCTGTCCGTGATGGCGGGTATCGCTCTGCCGTTCAGTCAGGACGCCACGTTTACGGGCGAGGGCCCTGGGTCTGGATTCCCGACGGTGGTCAAGGACATCGACTATCAGACGAAACATTCCTACGGGGGCAACGCGGGGATCTGGTTTCCCACTAGAAACAGGTTGCTGGGATTCGATCTCGGTGTGGAAATCAACGGGTTTATTTGGTATCCGGACGTGGCCTGCTGTATCGATAATTATAATCGTGATCCCTCAACAGGGTTGGGCACTACGACGGAGATCCAAGCCATCTACGTCGGCACCAATTTCATGGTCCGCTACCCCCTGGCGATTTCCGAATCCTATCCCAACGGGCGGTGGTTTCCGTATGTCGGGGTCGGTGTGGGTGCGCATCAGATGGCAACGCGGCCAGGTGGCATGGGAGGAACTGGGTTTTACACCGCCATCACTGAACAACGGCATACGACCGTCGCATTTCAAGGCGTGGGCGGAGTCAAGGCGCATCTCTTCAAGTATGTGGCGGCGTTTGTGGAGGCGAAGTATATCCATGCCGATCACAGTCGGCTGACGACGGATCGGACGGGGACAACCGAACCATTCCCCGGAAGCGATACTTTCCAGGCGCTGGCTTTTCATAACCCCTATCAATCCACGATCAATACGATCCTCATCCATGTGGGCCTCTCGATGCACTTTGACTGGAAGCCGTAGGGCAGTTCACAGTGTCAGCCACACAGGCTGCCTTCTTCTGGAAGGGAGCCTGTGTGGCTGAGTGTGACCCACCGACAGTTTCTTCCAACCGGTCTTTCCTTCCCCAATAGCTAGAGTGCGGGAGTGGCGGGTCTCAAGACCAACTCGTCCTAGTGGTTGAGCGGGGAGTGGGTCCCCAAGCAGCCTAGGCTGGTACTGACAGGAGGTTTGCCTCTAAGGCGAGATCTCGTGACACGACTCGGTCCAGTCGGTGGCGAGTGAGTGTCGGCACACGGATGAATTCCACACCGAATGTCTGATCCTTGACCCATCGAACCTTCCCGAGCTCAATAAATAACGACGATGTGGGGTCAGGTAAGAGGACGCTCAGCTTAATATAGCTACCCATTAAGACGGTCCGGTCACAGTTCACTGAACAGCCGGTTCTGGAGATGTTTGAGATGGTTCCTTCTCCGACAAACGGGGCTCCTCCAAAGATGACGGGATAGGCGACGGAAAGTCGATGATGAATTCGCCAGTTTATGATCGTGTCAGCCATTGGTCTGTCCTCCTTGTCTACCACCTGTAGGGATGCAGCATAGCCAGGCGGAGCATAGGGCACCATTCCTCTGAGGAAGGGGGGCCTTAGACCTAATGGTAGTGGGATGGGGCAAGCTTAGGACAAGCCACGGGCGTTGTGGCAGAAAAAGCGCTTATAAACCAGATGGTTAGGGTCTGATGAGCCTATCAGTCGGGGAGACTTGGGGCACGACCGAAGGGGGTTCGAGGTGCTCAAGCAAGTCCTGTTTGAGTTTGGTCGGCTCCTCGATCCGATTCTCTCGCTGTAACGTATTGACATCTCGTGCTTTTCTGGCGTTGAGTTCGGCCATATCGGCCTCGTCTCGAACCAAGTGTGGAGTCAAAAAGACCAAGAGATTTAGCTTCTCGGTCTGACGATTCTGTGACTTAAACAGCCAGCCCAACCACGGGATATCGCCTAAAAGAGGAATCTTTTTTTCGCTGAGAGTGATGTTATCGCGGACCAAGCCTCCCACAACGATTGTCTGCTGATCTTGTGCGACGGTGGTTGTCTCCATGGATCGCTTGGTGGTGGTGGGACCAACGGGGATACTGGCTGAGCCGGAGCCGATGGTCTGAGCTACATTTTCAGCGATAGCCGTGATCTCTTGTTTGATTTCGAGTCGAATGAGATCATCGTCAAGCACTTGGGGTGTGAGCTCCAGTGTTACACCGACGTCTTTTCGTTCGATCGTCACCAACGTGCCTCCGGTGATACCTTGAGCCTGCCCGGTCGGAAACGGCCGATTTTCACCGACGACGATTTTGGCCTTCTGATTATCGGCTGCAAGGACCTGGGGTGTGGAGAGAATATTGGTATCGGTCAGGTTCATCAGTACATTCATGAACGCACGAATATTGAGTTTGTTCAAAACGTTGATTGTCCCCCCAGTTGCACTACCGGCAGCAGCACCACTAATCGCCGAGGCTATGGTAGCCAGATCTTCCGGTGCTCGGTTAAATCCTCCAATCCCCTGCACAAACCCGGATTTTGCTGCGCCAAGCACTTGAGTGGGATCCGTACCGAGTTGCCTGAGCCGGTCGACCTGGACTTCCAGAATAACGGCTTCAACAAAGACCTGCTTACGCCGAATGTCTAAGTCACGAATCACGGCATGGATGTGTGTCCATGCATTTTTAGTTGAGCTGACGATGATGGAGTTCGTGGCCTTGTCTGCGAACACCTGGACAGGAGCTTCAAATTCAGTCAGTGGCCTGATCGGGGGGCGGACTCCAGGTGTGATTTGAGCGACGGTTTGTGAGCGAGCCACCAGGTTGGTAAGCACCGCGGCAAGATCCGTGGCGTTCGCGTGTTTGAGCTTGTAGACAAACACCCCACGCTCAGGCGGGAGATCACCCATCGGCACAATTTGATAGAGATTTCCGTCCTTCTTTACGACTGCGATACGGGCCGCTTCGAGTGCCGCCACAAACATGCTGAACGCCTGGTCCGGTGACACTTTGGTGGGAGAAAACGCAGATATCTTCCCGCCTTGCTTCTTGATGGTTTCGTCCAGCACGAAGTTTTTGCCGGTAAGTTCCCCGATGAACCTGGCAAAGACCGGGATATCAATTTCGTTGAAATCGAGAGAGACCTTGGCCGGTTGCGAGGCGGTTCCTTGGGCAAATGTGTTGGACGGAACAAGTGCCAAGCAGCAGAGGAGTGACCCTACCAGATAGGTTCTCACTAGTCTGGCGGTAGGCGATACCAGTGTCAGGTTTGAATGAAATTGCACGATGGAGCTAGAAATTCCGTGGTTCTCATAAAACTTAGTAAGCGAGTTTGACCGTACCATAGGCGGATCGAAGGACACAACCAGGATTACATTTTGCGGCAATTCAATCCCAATGGCCTGGCGTTGATCAGTTCTCCGAGAGATGCGCGGGACACATCCAGACCTAATATGCTCCACCGAGACGGAGCGGGTGGGTCGCATCCTGCTTTTACTCCATAAGCTAATGAATTTCATGAAAAAGCCGATAATCAATTGAACCGGCTGGGTGCAGGAACTGGGTTAGGAGCGAGTCTTGTGAGCCGATTGACACAGGCAGAGCACGGATATCTATGGTTCGTACAGGAAACCAGTGTTGGACGCGTTGGTGTTCGAGCAATCACACACTCAAGGCAAAAGAAAGAAAGCAGTCAAGATCATTTAATATCAAGAGGTTACAAGTCTGCTTGTTGAATGTCGACGGCTCCTGACCTCTGAGCATCATGGGTTCGGTCTTTTTGTGCGAGGAGGAGACCAGGCTCAAGGCTTTAGTTGAGCCTCTGTTGGGCTCTTGGGTACCGAAGATCTGCTAAGGTTAATCCGTGCGCTGGAATAAGAAACCCTCAATAAAATCAGATAAGACAGAGACGATCCGTACGCCGAAGCGTGGGGTGGTCGGCTACAGCAGGAAGAGCGCGCTGCTGGAAGAGGCGATCACTCAAATGAATGCGGGCAAGTACGGCCGGTCATCTGCTGCGCTCAAGGAGCTCCTGGCTCTCGATCCGGTGAACATGGAGGCGCGACGGCTTTTTGCGACCCTCCATCTTCGGCTGGGAAGCCTCATTCCGGCAAGAGAAGCCTTCGACGCCCTGCTTGCCGAAGCGTTTCAGCGCCAAGACTACTGGCTCGCTGAATCACTACTCCGTGAATACCTCGCCGCCGGTCCGCGCTGTGTGCCCTACCTTGAAAAGCTTGGGACGATCTATCAAGAAAAGGGAAATGTTCTTGAGGCCGTTGAAGAGTACGGAAAGGCCGTCGATATCTTAATCGAAGATCCGGATCCCGAGCGCCCGGATCATGCGGGGCAACTCTATTCAAGAATACGGGAACTGGCCCCGGCGAGCCCTGTTGCGTTCCGTTTGGCTTCCTATTTTGATGCGGAAACCGGCCAATTAGTACCACGTCAACCGAGT
>JAHBWO010000008.1 GCA_019636945.1 Nitrospira sp.
GTTTCGGCGATCCAACCCCGTCATACCAGAAATCAAAACGCCCATAGAGGGACGGCTCCTGCCGCTCATACGAATCGATGATCCGGGGCCGCGAATGTTCGGGGATGCAGAGATCGGCAAACCGATCCTCAAGAATGATCCGCTCCACGGCCTCGATACAGAGCCGATGCAGCGAGGTCGTAGCCGAGTCGAGGCAGTCGACCTGCGCCTGACTGAACTCATAGGCGGCGTCTTCGCGCCAGTAGCCTCCGTCCAGACTATGATAGGTGACGCCGACCCGATCAAGTTGCGACGGCCAATCGGTACGCGGTTGCATCGCACGACGATGCATCGCTACGTCCCCTCGTCCGGCTTGTAGAATTGGCCGCCGGTCCAGCCGAAACCGCCGCGTTGGCACACAACCGTCACCTCATCACCTGAACAAATATCGCCTCCCGACATGGCAGGAGAAACCACCCCCCGGGCGTTGATCTGATCGCCCCGCACAGAGGAACCTTCTGCTCCCTGCCCGGCAGCGATCCACACCATTGCTCCCAAGCTATCCGCGGCTGCAGCCAGACTCACCCGCACCTCGGTGGAATGCCGATGACGAGGAGGTGCCGAGCCTAACACTGGCCGATCCGGCCATTTCTTATTCATGAAACCCTTTCACTCGAAACAGAAGACCCGGGAGGGAGCTGGACCACGTTCACAATCACCCGAACAGGCACATATCGACATCTTACATGGATTGAGTGCACCGTGGGTAAGTCACATGCGGGCATTCATGTTGAGGGAGACCACCACAGACCTTCTGGTAAGAGTATAAGGATCTCAACGCCGGTCAGCCATTCTAAGGCGATACCTCATTTGATGGAATTGCTTCGTAAATGGCCTTGGCCAACACAGCAAACGCTGCGTCACCGAATTCCTTGTCATCCATGTAGCGGGTCACAATCTTGTCATTATCGGCCATGCGCTCCACAATGAGATTCTCAAGCAGTTGGCGAAGGCCGAGCTGAAATTTGTCGAACGGATTGGCTTGCCTGAGTTTGACAACCTGGTCGTTGTGAGTCGCCTTCTCGCGAATCTGTTCGAAGAACAATCGGTCTTCGTCGGTGAAGTTGGTACCGAATCGCTCATTCAGCACCTTGATAATTTCCGACAGCGGCGCCTTTTCTTCCTTGGCCTTACCGGTACCCACATCCGTGGGGCCCTTCACCCATTCCGGCTCACCCTCTCGCAGTTCGATCTCACCTGAATAGATACGTTGAAGGCGGTAGTACTGCAGCCCAACTTCATCGCCGATCTTCACCCTCTCGTGATCCCGATCGACCTGTAGATGTGGTAGGAGGAATCGCCCGTAGCTATACAACATCTCTAGAGCCGGATCGCACCAGGGCATGATCTGGCTCATGAATGAATAGAGATTCACGTAGCCTTTCAGCTTCTCATAAAACTCCCTCCGCTTCGTTTCATCCTGTAACACCTTAAAGCGATCGACCGCAGGCTGCAGGCGGAGCTGCATGCCGGCGTGATCCTGGGCAGTCTGGCGTGCAACAGGCTTATAAAACACCTTGGCAAACGCCTCCACTTCGCTCCAGAAGTACATCTGCGCCGCATCCAATTCATGTTTCAACGCTTCGAGCTGCTGTGGATCCGACTTCTCTTGAAGGCTCGTGGCATCGTAATAGGGTTTGAATGCACGGTAGATGTCCGTGGCATCATTCACAAAATCCAGCACAAACGGGCTCTCTTTGCCCGGGATTTTACGGTTGAGCCGAGACAGAGTCTGGACCGCTTGCACGCCATCAAGTCGCTTATCGACATACATGGCGCAGAGGAGCGGTTGATCAAAGCCGGTCTGATACTTGTTCGCCACGAGCAAGACTTGATAATCGGGTGAGGCAAATCGATCCGGCAGACGTTTTTCACTGATGGACTCACCGGTCACGCAATCCTTGTTCATTCCCGGCTCTGTGTACTCGAGACTGGAGTCAGGATCTTTCACTGTGCCGCTGAAGGCGACAAGCGGACGCACATCGGAAATCTTATTCTCCGCAATATACCGCTCGAAGGCCTGCATGTAGCGCACGGCATGGAGACGCGACGAGGTGACGACCATGGCTTTGGCTCGTCCGTCGAGATGGCTCTTCACCTTCTGTCGGAAGTGCTCGATCATCACCTCGGTCTTTTGTTCGATATTGTGCGGGTGCAGGCTCATAAATTTAGCCAAGGCTCGGGCAGCCTTCTTCTTGGGCAGATCGGGATCATCCTCGATCGCCTTTACAAGCTGATAATAGGTGGCGTAGGTCGTGTAGTTCTTGACCACGTCGAGGATGAAGCCTTCCTCAATCGCCTGCCGCATCGAATAGAGATGAAAGGCCTCCGGCAACCCGTTTGCGCCTTTCCGCCCAAATAACTCCAGCGTCTTCCCTTTGGGTGTGGCCGTAAAGGCAAAGAAGCTCAGATTCGGCTGCTGGCCACGTGATTGCATGATCTGATTCAACCGATCTTCCCAGTCCGGCTGGTCCTCGTCACTTTCTCCTTTAGCCGATGCGCCAAGGATCGCCTTCAACTCTCGGGCGGTCTCGCCTGTCTGGCTGGAATGCGCTTCATCTACAATGACGGCATACCGCCGCTTCGCAATCTCCGTTTCCCACTTCGCAGCTTCGGCCCGCTGTTCACCTGTGGCATTCTCTTGTGTTTCCGCACCGGCAGCATAGAGCAGACCCCTCAACACGAACGGAAACTTCTGGAGAGTGGTAATGACGATTTTTGTGCCGTCAATGAGTGCGATCGCCAACTGTTTCGAGTCCTGGTCAATCGCCTTCACCACGCCCTGCGCGTGTTCAATTTGGTAGATCGCATCCTGTAACTGCCGATCCAATACCTGTCGGTCGGTGATGACGACCACACAATCGAACACCTTCGCGTCATGGGCATCGTGCAAACTGGCAAGCCGGTGGGAAAGCCACGAGATGCTGTTCGTTTTGCCGCTGCCGGCGGAATGTTGGATCAGATAGCTTCTGCCCGGCCCCTCCCTACGCGCCGTGGCAATAAGCTTGCGGATGGCATCCAGTTGGTGGAAGCGCGGGAACACCATCGTCTCATGGGTCACCAGGCGCTGACCGCCCCGCCCGTCGTCCTGCTTGGCCTCCTTCTTTTCAAGAAATAGGAAGGAGCCCAAGATATCCATGAAGCTGGCAAACTGCAGCACATCCTCCCAGAAATACCCGGTCCGGTAGCCGGATTCATGCTGCGGATTGCCCTCGCCGCAAAGGATCTGGCCGGGATGGCTACCACGGTTAAACGGCAGAAACGACGTCTTCGCACCAGCTAGCCGCGTGGTCATGTACACTTCATCAGGGTCGGCGGCGAAATGCACCAGGGCCCGTTTCTTGAATTCAAATAACGGAGCACGCGGGTCACGGTCTTCCTTGTACTGGCGCACTGCATGCCGCCAGTTCTGGCCGGTGCCAGGATTCTTCAGCTCGACGGTTGCCACCGGCAACCCGTTCACAGCCAGCACCATGTCCAGCGTGCGATTGTCGCCGGGGTGGCACGGCACCTGCCGCGTCACCGTCAGCCGGTTCTTATTGAATTGTTCCAGTGTTTCGTAATTCGCACCGTGCGCGGGCTTGAAGGAGGCGAGGCGAAAGGTCTTCCCATAAAACTTAAACCCATGCCGTAAGACATGAAGGGACCCTTTGGTGTCGAGCTCTTTAACCAGCGTGGTGAGCAACAGTGCTTCCAAGCCTTCCTTGTGCAGCTTGACCATCTCCTCCCAGAGCGTTGACTGCGTGTCCTTGATAAACGCAAAGACCTGCGCCGGGAACAGGGCCCGCTCCTTATCCCAGTCCGCGTTGCTGCCGGATTGCCAGCCACCGCGTCTTAGCAGGATTTCTTCAACGTAGGATTCAAAGGCTTTTTCGTTGGTTTGGCTCATCATTGAGGGCCGAGAATAAACCGCGCTCGCTCATGGCGCAGCATTTCATAAGGAGTCATGCACTTGACCCCAATACCGATACATGCGTTGGGGATCTTGATCTTTTTCGTCGATGCAGCTGGGACCTCATGCGTGACAACCACATACCGGTGAGCCAGCGCGTGCGCGACCAGATAGAAATCGGCTTTCTGCAAGAATGTGTGGACCGCCGCTGCCTCATAACTCTGGGTGGTAGCCCAGGCGCTTACTGACGCCAGCGCGGGAAGAATCGCCGCGTCAGGCTTAAGGAAGAATCCATCGCCTCGGTCGGCCGCCCAGCTAGCCAGCTCATCAGCTCCGGCCTCGATTTCATCGCCCACTTTCTCAATACTGAACACCTGTTCGTTGAGATTCGCAGTGACCAGCCAGTCCCAAAAGGCGGGACAGAAATCTAATCCGTAGTGAAGGTTTTTTGCTTGAATGAAGACATCCGAGTCCAGCAGGTATTTCATGTGAGGCCCACTCCAAGACTGCGTCCCAATTCCTTGAAGGTCGACAGTTTGGAAAAGCCAAGTAAGCGGAATGCCTCAGTGTAGCGGGTTTGCCCCTCCAGGGTGCTCACGACCAGCGCCCCGGCAAATCGTTTACCTACTCGGGCCGCTTGCGTCAGGTAGAAATTGCCCCCACTCCCACGCGGAAAGGTTTGTAGCCGCGCCACTTCCGCATGGTAGGCGTCCCAGAACTGCGGTTCTCGCAATCCTCCCGCGTCCAGCATCCGGCGCAGAATGACCAGCGTGCTGACTTTGAAACGCCGGGCCAGCCGAACCACTTCGTCCGTCACATCAGCGTCGGGATCATATTCCACCCGCATCAACTCCATCGGCACAAGGAGTTCCGCGGCCAGCTGATTACACCAGCGCTCCACCTGTTCAGCAGGGACCGTAGAGGGTTGCGCGTCAGATACCCCAGATTGTCCCAGCCAAATGTGTGCGAGTTCGTGGGCTAAGGTAAACATCTGCGCCGCCTTCGTATCCGCGCCGTTGATGAAAATCAGGGGGGCAAGAGGATCGGCCAACGCAAATCCTCGAAATTCGTCAGGGTCGAGATGCCGGTAGTTGTTGTTATGCACCACCCCGTTACACATCACCAGAATGCCTGTGGTATCCGCTTGCTCAAGGAAATGCCGGAGTGCCGCTTCCCACGTCGACATCTGCCTGCGTGCCTCCACATCGAAACCGAGTTCTCTTCGGATGCGCGCGGCGGTAGAGACGACATCATCCTCCACTCGTACCGAACCGACGAAAGCCAAGGGTTGCTCACCCATCGAACGGGCATAATTGCGAAACCACTCCTGCCGCTGTTGGCAGACGTACAGGGTGTCCAGCAGATCGGGCGAAGGCCGACCGATGCGCGTGTTACCCGGAGTGCGGAAGTCGGGAATAGGTACCGTTTCGACAGGTGGCTCGGGAAGGAACAGATAGCCGATCGGCGCGTGAGTGGTTTTAGCAAACGCTTCGAGCTGCTTCAGCGTCGGCTGGGCCGTACCATGTTCCCAATCCGCCAGGTGCGGAAACTTTCGTTCCAAATCCACGTGCGCCAGTCCGGCACGTTCACGCGCCCAGCGGAGCAATTGTGGTTGGACGGCCACACGGGTCATGGGCAAATCTTACCTGTGCCTCGATCGCACATCAATCTTGCCGGTGACTGCGGCGGTGATGAGAGCGGTGCGATATTCCTGCAAGCGCTCCACCGCCTCCTCCACCTTCCCCACCAGCGTGTCCACCTTCGTCGTTTCTGTGGCTAGATAGGCCACAATGGCGGCTTGTTCGGGGAGGGGCGGGACGAGGATTTGAAGACTCGCAGCCATGGTGATGTTGAAATGCTGCTGGATTGCGCCGCCAGTCCCAGTTTCAAACTGCGCAGTCGCCATATCCGAGTTCAGGAAATAGTCCAAGAAGGCCGAAGTCGCGCCGTGCGGTTTGCGAATGATGATGAGGTCAATGCAGTTTGCCCCATGGAATCTCTTGTCAACGACAGCAGTCGTTCCAGGCTGACCTGACCGTACGGCAACCAAGTCGCCCTCGTAAATCTTCGATTTCACGTGCTGCTCATTCGCTGTAGGCGTGATAAAAACCAGGTCGTTCGCAACGAGCCGGTGTGGCTTCACGTTCAGTGAGCGAAGGGCTGGAATGCCTTCGTCAGCGTAATATTTCGATGGCTCGACAACGATACCAACCGTGATGTGCGGCGAGACAAACTTCAGCCGCTTCACCTCCCAATGCTTCGGGATGTCGCCGAGCCAGTCGAGGCCGGAGGGCTTGAAGGACGTTTTTTCGGGGAGGCCGGCGACGCGGGCAGCGGCGGGCGCCAGGCCGCGGGTGACGGTGCGCGAGATGAGCGCGGTGCGCTTCTCCTTCAGCCGCTCAATCAACTCCCGCTTCTTCGCCACTAACCGATCCACCCGCCCCGTCTCCCGGTCTAGAAATGCCGCGATGGCCCGTTGCTCGGCAAGAGGCGGAGTCGAGATGCGAACCTGTCGGAGGTCGTCTTGGCTGAGGTTTGGCTGACCTCCGCCCGTAGATAAAGAAATCAAGATGGGACGTCGCATCCACAGCCAGTAGAAAACAAACCGCGTGTCGAAGAGAATCGGCTCAGTGAAGGCGCAACAGGCTTGGTTCACCGTTGCCTGAATCCCAAGAATTCCCAAACGCCCTATGGTCGCACCATACATGGCGAAAAGCAGTGTGCCCGCAGGGTAAAGCCTCAGTGCGGAGTGGGAGGCGAGAGCAGATTGTGTCACACTCTCTTTCGTTTTTGTAATGATGGCTTCACGTAGTTCTGAGGTGGTTACCCAAGGTACATCGCCATCATAGAAATCGTCGGAGTCACTTCTCGGCGTCGTCCCACTCCCGATTCGCGAGAAACCGTGAGTGAACTTCTTGGTTTCCCAATGCTCCGGCACGTCGCCGAGCCATTCGACGCCGCTGTGTTTGTAGCGCGGGTAGGCCGGAAGCTTCACGAAGTGACCTCTTTGAGGAGCTTCACAATATCGTCTTCCAGCGCCTTGATGTCCGCCTCGATGATTTCAAGCGGCCGCGGTGGCTCGTAGCGGTAGAAGTGGCGGTTGAGCGGGATTTCGTAGCCGACCTTGGTCTTACTGTGGTCAATCCACGCATCGGGCACGTGAGGCAGCACCTCGCGCTTGAAATACTCCTCGATGCTTTTCTTGAGCGACACGGTCTCTGTATCGCGCAGGTCCGCGTCGGGCTCGGGCCGGCCATCTTTGTCACGGCAGATTTCGGCGGTCTCATCACGCTCGCCAAGAGCGGCGAGCACGGCCTTGAGTTCCGGTCCGCTCAGACGCACGCCGTGCGCACGATCCATATCTCGAAGCGTGGTGAGGAATTCCTTCCGGTCTTTGAAGAGCGCTTCCTTTGTGCTCTTGCCGAAGGCCCGAAGCAGTTCACGGATTTCCTTCTGCCGCTGCTTGCCCGCTTCAATTTCCTTTTCACGGATGGAGGGGTCTTTTTTGGCGCTGCTGGCGAGGTTCTTAAACCCACTCTCGTTGTCGAGCCGGGCGATGCGCTCGGCGCTGGCCTGAAAGTTCAACCTCAGCGGACGTTCGACGGTGATTTTGTGGTAGCCAAAGTCTTCGTTATCGAACACCTTGCTGACGACAAATTCGCGCTCCACATCCTGATGTGTGATGGAGTCCTCGACGGTGAACTTGCGCTTCTGACCATCGCGGGCACTCCCGAAGATTTTGGTGATTTCGCCGATGTGGTCGGGGTCCTTCTCCTTGTCCGACGGGTCGCCGATGCGGCGGCGCTTGTTGCCAAGGCTCTTTTCCATCTG
This sequence comes from Nitrospira sp., assembly GCA_019636945.1. Taxonomy (GTDB): domain Bacteria; phylum Nitrospirota; class Nitrospiria; order Nitrospirales; family Nitrospiraceae; genus Nitrospira_D. The sequence continues at coordinate 7,763 of JAHBWO010000008.1, forward strand.
CACCCAGAACTGGCGGGCATCGATGAGCTGAACCTTGCCTTTGCGGGGCTTTTCCTTCCGGTTCGTCAGCACCCAGAGATAGGTCGAGATGCCGGTGTTATAGAAAAGCTGCTCCGGTAGCGCAACGATCGCCTCCAGCCAGTCGTTTTCGATAATCCAGCGGCGGATTTCGCTTTCACCACCCCCAGCATCACCAGTGAAAAGCGGCGAGCCGTTGAAGACGATGGCGAGGCGGCTGCCGCCCTCTTTCGGGGCTCGCATCTTTGCAATCATGTGTTGAAGAAACAGCAACGCCCCGTCGTTCACGCGGGGCGTGCCCGCACCGAAACGACCGCTGACGCCGAGGGTGTCACGCTCGTTCTCAATGTATTTCTGTTGCTGCTTCCACTCCACGCCAAAAGGCGGATTGGCGAGCATGTAGTCAAACGTCCATTTCTTGCCGTCAGACGTGCGGTCGAATCCGTCTTTGGTGAACGTGTCGCCGAGGATGATGTTGTCGGCATCTTCGCCCTTGATGAGCATGTCGGACTTGCAGACAGCCCAAGCTTCGTCGTTCCAATCCTGACCGAAGAGCTTGGGCTGAGCATCAGCATTCAGATCTCGAATATACCTCTCGGCTACAGACAACATGCCGCCCGTGCCACAGGCAGGATCATAGATGGTCTTCACCACATGGCTGCGGGCAAGGTCCTTCTCCGGCGAGAGAAGAAGATTGACCATGAGCTTAATGACTTCACGCGGGGTGAAGTGTTCTCCCGCTTCCTCATTGGATTGTTCCGCACCGATCCGGATGAGTTCTTCGAACACATAACCCATCTGCATGGGGTCCACGCGCTCTGGGGAGAGATCGATCTTCGGATCAATAAAGGCCTGGATAACGAGGTAGAGCAGATTCTTTTCAGCCATGTAGGCGATCTGTTCGCCAAACTTGAACCGCTCCATGATGGCGCGCACGTTGGGCGAAAACCCATTGATGTAGCTGTTGAGATTGGGCGCGAGGTGGTTTGGATCATCGAGGAGGCCGTTGAACCCGCTGGCATCGTTAGGCTTCGCCATTGTGAACTTGGACAGATTGTAGAATGGCACTTTGGTGATTTGGGAAAGGCGATGGCGGACGATGTTCTCCCCTTTCGTTTTGATGGCGGCATGTTCTTTCAACACCTGGGCTTTCGTTGGAACCAGAATGCAATCGAAGCGGCGTAGGACCGTGAGCGGCAGAATGACTTTGCGGTACTCGTTCCTCTTGTAAGGACCACGGAGCAAATTGCAGATGCTCCAGATGAAGCTGGCAATCTGCGAGTGGGTTTCAGTCGCCATTAATCTCCTCTCTCTTCAGAGCAAGAAGTCTCAATTGAAACACTTCTACAACAAAGGCCCGCAGAGCACTTTGATTCCCATGGGATAATTATGGCCTCCGATAATTAATCTCGGACATAGCATTCCATTGGAGAACACCAAAGGCCAGGATTTCTCTTGAATTTTCTGCCGAAGAATACCTGGTTTGCTTCAAGAATTCATCTCAACTCCAAGAAGACGTAACATGTAAAAAGTCACTGCAGAAGCATAGGAAACTGAACGCTGAGCAGAGAACGCCAATCGGAGTAGAATCGTCCCCGCGCAGGGCTGTCCCTCAGGAGAACAGGGCGATGTTGGTGACACCGGAGCTGAATGCACGAAATCGTCGTGAGGCACTGATCGCTGCCGGATTGGCGGCACTCGCAGCGGCATGGCTGGGTTGGCTGTTCCCGATGCTCTGGCTTCTCGTAGGGCTGAGTCCTATCGCTTACTGGTGGGTGCGCCGGCGCTGTCTCCGGCGGCTGGCAGTGATGCGGCAGCCGTTTCCGGCTGCGTGGGAGGCGATTCTACGCACACACGTGGCGTTCTTCCGGGCCCTGGACGAGACGAGCCAGGCCCGGTTTCGGCAACTCGTGCAGATCTTCCTGAGTGAGGTTCGCATCACAGGAATCCGGACGGAGGTGGACGACACGATCCGGGTACTGGTTGCGGCGAGCGCCGTGATTCCAACCTTTGGCTTTCACGATTGGGCCTACCACCGGCTGAACGAGGTGCTGATCTACCCGGATGCGTTCGACGACGCCTACCGGACGACCGGAGGGAAAGAGGAGACCATCTTGGGCATGGTCGGGCTGCACCATTTGAGCGGGGTGATGATTCTCTCAAAACCCGCGTTGCTCGCGGGATTTGATCATCCGTCCGGACATCACCACGTGGGAGTGCACGAGTTCGCACACCTGGTCGAGCGAGAGACACAGGAGTACGGAATCCCGCCGGAAGTGCCCTGGATGGCGGTGCGGCAGTGGCTGCGGTTTGTGGGGCAAGAACTTGCCCATCCGTCGCGGCCACGGGCCAAGTTGAACACCTATGCGTATAAGAACGAGCATGAATTCTTCGCGGTGTTGGCCGAGTACTTCTTCACCTCACCCGCATCCCTCGAACGACAAGATCCGGCGCTCTATGCGCTCATGCGAGATCTGTTTCACCAGGACCCACGAGCACTGCTTGGCCTGGCTCCCCGTCCAGCCGGAGGCCTCGGCCGCAATGCCTCCTGTCCCTGCGGCAGCGGCAAGAAATATAAACACTGTTGTCTCGCCAAAGCCGGCTCGTGATGCCTGACGGCGATTTTCTTGGAGATGGAGAGCGGATGGTATGGCCTCGAAAACAGGATCTGCTCGCAACCCAATGAACACGGTGAGGCCAATGGCGCGGGCCTGCTGAGTGCGCCACGACAATCCTGAACCGGGTCAGCGCTTGTCTTAAGCAAGTGGCTTTGTTATCGGTGCCGACTTTCCGGCATCGAGCAGAATGGCAACGAGCATGTCGCTCATGACGTTCACACCCGAGCGGGCGCGGGCGATGATCCAGTCCACCGTCATGATGAGGGGAATCGCGGCCAAGATGACCTGATCCGGCAGTCCGGCGGCGGCCAAGACCAGCGGCAAGACAATCAGCCCGGCTTCCGGTATGCCGGCGACACCCGCTCCGGCGATGATGGACGCGAGGACAATCAAGATCTGTTTTGCCATGGGGAGGTCATAGCCCAACGCTTGTGCGAGAAACAGCGCGGCCATCGCTTCGTACAGCGTGATGCCGTCGTTGTTGAGATTGGTCCCGACGCACGCTGCGAGGCGTGCCGATTGGGCCGAGACCTGCATCCGTTCCAGACAACGCAGCGTAACCGGCACGGTGGCCAAACTACTATTACATGAGACCGCCGTCATGATGGCATCGGCCCCCTGTCCCACATACTGCTTCGGAGATTTGTTTCCGACCAGCCAGGCCACCAGGGGGTAATAGAGAAGGGAGTGGACCGCAAGGCCTGTCAGCATCACCACGAGGAAGATCCAAAGGACGGAAAACACACCAACGCCCGACTTGCCCACGACTTGGGCAACGACACCAAAGACGGCCAGGGGGACCACGACAATAATCCACTCAAGGATCAAGACGAGCCACCCATAGATGCATTCAATACTCCGCGCGACCATCACAACTGCTCCACTCGTCTGGTCTGATTTGCCGTACAGGTATCGCAGGGTGCTACCCAGGAACAGAGCGAGAAGGACGACGCCGATGATATTGTTACTTGTAAATGGATTGGTCAGGGTGCGGGGAATATAGGACGCCAGATACTCGATCGGACTTTGTGACCCGGCCTGCACGTTGGCCAGCACGGAGGATGAGACGGTTGTGCCTGGCACGAGGTGGAGCAATTCATCCACGTGCCCCAACCAGGCCAAGCCGGGCTGCCAGAGATTCATGATGGCCAGTCCGATGGCCATGGCGACGGAGACGTTCACGAGACAGATGACCAGCAGCTTGGTCCCCTGCCGCATCGGAATACTGGTGCGGAGCAGGGCATCGAGGATCGCAAAAAAGATGAGTGGAATAGCGAGCGTCTTGAGCATCCAGACCACCCATAATCCAAGCTGTCCGAGTTGCTCGTTTCGCAGACCGTTTAGATAGGGCGCTTGGCCAAAGAGCACGCCGAGCGTCGTCCCTCCGATCACGGCGATCAGAACTTGGATAGACAGGGGGATCGAAAGCCGGCGTGAAGTCTCGTGCATTCTGGTCTCCTGGGCCGCCGCAGCTTACCCGGTTTGACCGTCAGAAACTACCGTCCTTGACCATAAAAACAGAACTACGATGTTCTGAACTGCTCCAGAGAGGCCGATCATGCGGATTAGCCCGCATCATTCATGACGGTTCGTGACGAAACTGCTGAGACGCTATGTGAGACGGGCACGCGGAGCCATGAGTGACCGACGCATACTTGAAACAGTATGTGGAGGTCGCGAAGGGCGAGCCTGCCCGCTTGCCCATGAGAAACCCATGGCCAAGCTTGTCGCAACAGCGTATGGGCAGTTGCAGGCGAAGCGCTCATGAATCATGCGGGCTAGGTAGGAATGTCGCGGTTGCCGTCGTAGGAAGTCCTGGATTGGTACGAGATCTTTACGGCATCACCATCTCGCACCGATGAATCTTCCGAACCGATCTTCTTATTGACCGTGATGAGCGCTTCTCGGTTCTGAATAAACGAGCGTAGCCCCCCGAGTTGTCCAGGATTGGCTTCGATGAGTTGCTTTACCGAGGTCGTACCTGAAACGGGTACTTCGATCTCACTCTCATCAACTGCGGCTCGCAAGGTCTGACCAAAGATCTGGATTGATACCATCGCATCCTCACCACATCATCCACTCACATGCGTCACGAACGCACACTATACAGGATCTTCGACACAGACTCACCTCTGCTCAGCCTCTCCTGCCCGATAGGCGTCCTGAAGCAGTTGCGCGACATGTTTCACTTGAACAGATTCGCGCAACCCGTTCTTGAGCTGGATCATGCAAGCAGGACAACTCGTCGCCACCACGTCGGCACCGGTCTTCGTGATCGCGCGGGCTTTTCGGTCAAAAATCTTCTGCGAGGTGTCATAGTCTTTGATCACGTAGGTCCCCGCAGCACCGGCACACCGGTCGGCATCCTGCATCTCTACAAAGTTGACGCCGGGCAACGACGACAGCACCTGCCTCGGTTCCTTGCTCACACCTGCCGCACGAAGATGGCATGAGGCATGATAGGTCACACGTTGTGTGCCACCGAAGCTTTGAGCCATGGGAGGCTGCTGCTGTGAGCGGGCGACAAATTCTGAAATATGGACGACCTTCTTAGCCAGCGACTCCGCTTGTATCCGCTCAGGGCCTTCGGGAAAGAGGGTGGGATAATCCTTCAGCATGAGCGTGCAGGACGCGCAGCCGGTCACGATCGTTTCATACGACGCAAACGACTGCATATTGAATCGGGCGCCGTCGCGGGCGAGATCGACATGTCCATAGGTTTGAATCGGTGTGCCCGAGCAACGCTGCGGAGGCAAGGCCGGCTCAACTCCATGCTTTTGCAAGACCTCGATGACCGCGTCGCCGACTCCATCGTCAAAATAGTTGGCCGCACATCCGTGGAAATAGGCCACGGTCCGTTGTGGCAAGGGGTCTGCTCCATTGGTGGTCAACTGTGCATAGCGTTCACGCAAGTGCCGGCGTGCCAGTTTGGGTAACGTGAGGTCATGTGGCAACCGAGCGGTTGGAGCCAACTGCTTCATGATCGGCGACATGATCCGTTCCAGCACTTTCCTGAAGAACGGACGATCCCAAATGGCCTGCGTGGCAGCCAGAATGTGGAGCAGCGCGTCAAAATTCACTCCCTTTGCCTGGCTCCTAAAAATCCACCCGGCCAATCGGTTGGGATGCTCAGCCCGTTTCTGAAGAATGAGATCTGACACGTCCACGCCGGCCGGACAAATCGTCCGGCAGGATTTACAGTTGAGACAGGCTTCGACCACTCGCTTCGAGTTCAGGTAGCTGTAGTCTTTCGCCGTCACAATCTCAAACCAGCCGCGGGCACTCATGTCTTCCGATTGAAATACATCGTACACGGGACAGACCGAGTTGCATTTCGCACAGGTCGCGCAGGATTTGGAGAGCCTGGTGTAATCGATATGCTCGGTAAAGGACTCGTTGCTGAGCTTGATGCCGGGATTCAGCACATTCCCAGGGTCGAACGCGTTCTTTACCTGTCTAAATAGATCGTAGAGTTCGTCACCAAACATCCGCTTCACGAATTCGGCACGAATACGACCGTCTCCATGTTCGCCGCAAATCGATCCACCAAACCGATTCAACACGGTCGAATGAATCTCTTGATAGGCCTGCACCATTTTCTCGAAATCACCACGGTTGTTCACATCCAGCAGTGGAACGATGTGCGCATTGCCATTCCCGATATGGCCAAAGATGGCCACTGGCACGTCTTGCCCTTCAAAGAATTCTTCCAAGTAGCGAATCAACTCACTGATCCGTCCGGCCGGAACGACGACATCGTCGACAAAGTTGATCGGTTTCTTTTTTGGATCGAACCGGTAGAGCGTCGGGTACAGGGCTTTCCGTGCTTTCCAGAGCTGCTCCCGCCGTTCAGCATCGAACGCAAGCATGGGCGCCGAGGCCAGCCGGTAGGGACGACAGATCGTACCCAGCGCTTCGGCCTGCTCATGCAAATCCACTTCGATTGAGTCCGCGTCCAACTCTAGGAGTAGCGTCGCCGCAGCGTCCGCCGGAATGCCATGGGCCGCCCGCCCAATGAGGTTGAGCGTGTTGGCATCCATCACTTCCAACGCACTTGGTCGAAGAGTCAGGAGCTGCGGCACGGCATCACCGACTTCCTCAAGATGAGCGAAGTGGATCAGGGCAGTCAGCGTCGCGGAGGGCTTCTTCACCAAGGTCAGCCGGGCTTCGCTGACGACACCGAGCGTTCCTTCACTGCCGACAAACAGCTTTGGAATATCGACCATGCCTCGCGCAAGCCCGTCCGCGACCCCGAACAGGTTGTACCCGCAACTGTTCTTGCTCACGGTTGGCTGTTTCTCAGCGATGAGATCCGCGTGGGCCTGGACCAGAATCAAGATCTCCCGCAAGGCCGGCACCATGGTTAAGAGACGTTCGAGGGACGGATCCGTGAGGGCATAGGATTGTGCGTCTACCCAGGACGAGGAGGTGAGGCACACACGGAGCCGGAGGATATTGTCTTTGACGGAGCCATAGCGGAGCGTATGTGGGCCGGAAGAATTATTGGCAATCATCCCACCCAATTTGCACATGTCCCCGCTCGATGGGTCCGGCCCAAACATCAGCCCGTGAGAGCTGAGTTGCCGATTGAGTTCCGCCAAAACCATTCCCGGCTGGACGCGCGCCCATTGTTCCTCGCGATTGACCTCCAGAATCTGATTCAGGCGTGAGACATCAAGGATGATCCCGGAACCGATCGCAGACCCAGTGAGATTCGTGCCGGCTGCCCGAGGGGTAAGGGGAATGCCTCGGGAGACGGCATAGCCAATCGTCGCGGCAATATCGTCTTCCGACTCCACGAGGACGACGGCCTGCGGAGGAATGCGGTAGATGCTGGCATCCACTGCATAGGCCGTAATGCTCGGCACATCGTCTTTGACCTTTGTAGAGCCGAGAAGGGCGCGAAGATCATTGGCGATCGCGTGAGATTTCGTCGGTTGTATCAAGGGAGAGGAAGTAGCCATCACGTCGTACGCCTCCTAGCCAAATCTATTCCGGAATGCTGGAACTCGTTGTCCCTGAACCGCCGTTTCCCCTACAATAGGTCGCGCGATGGATCGTCCAACCTTATATATCACTCGCCTGTTACCGCAACCGGTCCTGGAGGCGATTCCCAAAGACTACCGCATCCTCGCGGGAACGACAGATCACTCTCCTACGGCCGATGAACTCCGTCGGGGTTTTGCAGAAGCTGATGCGGTCATCTGCACATTGAGCGACGCTATTGATGCCTCACTCTTGTCCGAAGCGACACGCCTGAAAGTCATCGCCAACTATGCCGTCGGTTATAATAACATCGATGTACCTGCCGCAACTCAGCGTGGTGTCATCGTAACCAATACTCCCGACGTGCTGACCGATGCGACAGCAGACTTAACCTGGGCCTTGTTGCTTGGGGTTGCTCGGCGACTTGTGGAGGGCGACCGGTGGCTCCGACGTGGTGGATGGCCCGGATGGAGTCCTACACAACTCTTGGGCGCTGACATCTCAGGAAAAACACTGGGCATTATCGGCATGGGCCGCATCGGTCAGGCCGTTGCGAAACGGGCAAGCGGGTTTCAAATGCGGGTCATCTACACCGGCCGTCATACTGTTGCTTCTCCACCTGATGTCACGTGGGTCCACCAGCCTCTTGATGCCGTCCTTGCGCAATCCGATTTCCTTTCACTGCACGTTCCGCTCAACACAGCAACTCATCACCTGATCGGAGCCCGTGAGTTGGGACTGATGAAGCCGACGGCCTTTCTGATCAACACCTCACGAGGGGCCGTGATCGACGAGTCCGCGCTGATTGCCGCACTCGAGACGAAATCCATCGGCGGGGCTGCATTAGATGTCTATGCCCAGGAACCACATGTCCCTACTGCGTTGACCTCCCTCTCGAACGTCGTACTCCTTCCTCACCTCGGATCTGCCACGCTCGAAACTCGTGTACGTATGGGACTCATCTGTTTGAGAAATATTGCGGCCGTATTGGAAGGTCGCCCAGCACCGAATCAAGTGAACAGAGGTGTACCGCAGAGATAGCGCTGCCTCCTACGACGCGTATCGAAACCCGACGTCCGCTCCCCGTTGTTTTCCCTTGAGCGTTGCCAGCCGCTGCGGAACATCGTGAAACGACGGGATGGCTTGAAATACATGGGCTGCCTTCTCCCATTGTTCCTCTGCTTCATAAAGAAGCCCTAACTCATAGCGAATGGCTTGCCCCTTCGCCCCTTGACACCGAGGATCCCTCAGGACAGTCTCAAGTCCCGCGATCGCCTTGGCGAACTGTTGCTCTTCTTTCAAGCAGACGGCTGTCATCAAAGCCGAATCGAGATAGAAGGCGTCATTACCCATGGAGACCTGGAACGCCGCATGAGCTTCTCCGTACAACCCCATATTCTTATACGCCACTCCCAATGCATAGTGGGTTTCGTAGTCAGGCGGCGTCCCGACTGGTTCCTTCACCGGCTCCTTCTGCGTCTTGGTGGATGTGTGTAAAGTCGATGTATTGCTCGACAGCTGGTCGATCGACGCCTCGCCTGAATGAGGAACTGACAGCCGGACCACGGTGGAAGTTACCGGGAGATCTACTGTCGAGGCAGAGGGGATGTCTTGAGCCTGAGGGTGAGTCTCCTGATCGTGAGCTATCGTGATCGCTTGTGGCTCATCATCCCTTGCAAAAATATTTGCCGAATACGAGACAGCATCTGGCTCAGCCCCTACAATCGCAATCTCTTCTGTCTCTTGCGCTGCCGGCCCTCTCTCCGATACCTCATCGTGACGATCTGCAAGCGGATCTTCGATCCGCACCTCTTCTTGTTCCCCATTTGCTCCTCCCGTTGCCCCCTTCTTCACCCTTTCGGCTAATTTCTTCACGAAGTCGGCATCAGGAGCGAGGGTTTGCACCTTCTCAAACAATTCCTCGTGGAGGCTTTCCATTCCAGGCTCTGGATGGGCTAATAACACGTCGACCGCCTTGGCATACTGAAGCGCGGCCACTGCGTGGTCGCCTTTTTCTTCGTACAGTTCGCCGTTCAGCTCCAACAAGGGAACGGAATTGGGCTCCACGGCCAACACTTCTTGAATCAGTGATTCCGCAAGATTCAGGTCATGCGCACGCAACGCAGCTCCGGCCAAAAATCGGTATTCTCCTACTGCGACTTGCACATCGCCACGTTGTAAATGCAACCGAGCCAGGAGTTGGCAGACCTGCGGGTTTCCAGGTTCTCGGGTCAATAGTTGGTTCAAAATGGCTTCGGCGCCGCTGTACTGCTTTTCAGCAACGCGCCGAACGGCTTCGGCCAGCAGATCAAGCGGTTCCGTAGGTTTCTGCATCGGTGTGGATTTCAGCACCGATGTCGAAGTGGTCGGTTTCACCGCGCTGACCGAACCGGTTCCACCATGTTTGAGGCTCTCAACAAATTGAGCCGCCTCGTTGTTTTGTGGATCAATCTTCAGGACGGCAAGGTACGCGTCCTTGGCCTCATCGTATCGCCCCTGTGCTGATTTCTCTCGACCCAACTGGAGATAGACCTTTGTCGCTTCATCCTGCTGATTTTCTTGAATACAAAGTTCTGCGACACGTTGCTGCGCGTTGAGATTCGACGGATCATGCGCGATAATTTTTTTGTAGACGTCAAGCGCATCCTTTCCACGACGCTCTTTGAGGTAATACTTCCCCAGCGTAAGATAATCCTGTACGGCACTGCTGATAAGGCCTCGTTCTACATTCAAGTCCCCAAGGTAGCGGTAGACTTCATATCGCGTCGGATCACACTTAAGGACCTTCTTGAACGCGGCCATCGCTTTGAGGGTGGCTCCTTCCGCCCGAAAGGCCGAAGCCGCCTGCAGATAGGCCGATGCTGCTTCACCAGGCACGTTCCGCTTGATGTGCAAATCACCGATCGTATTGTAGATGCTGCCGTCGGCAGGACTGTCAATGGCAAGCTTTTTCCACTCAGCAATCGCCGCATCATACTGTCCGCGGGACGCCAGCAGCTGAGCCTGTTGAAGAATACGACCGCGATCGGGTGGCACAAGTATGCCCTCCATGAACGGAACAGGGAAACGCTAACAGTCTCAATGGGTTTTGTCTAGAAATTGAGGGAATCGGGCAGGAATCTCGCTACGGCGAAAGAGACCGCTCCCCCTGTCTATGACCAGGAGAAGCAGTTCTTCCACCGAACAAGAGATATGAATGAATGATTACGAGGCGGCAATGACCGCCTTCAGCACGTTGGCCGCTTGTGGGCCTTTGGCCCCTTGTACGATATCAAACTCAACGTTTTCACCCTCTTTGAGCGTCTTGAACCCATCTCCTTGTAACGCAGAGTAGTGAACGAAGACATCGTCCCCGCTATCCAACCGAATAAACCCAAATCCTTTTCGATCATTGAACCACTTGACCGTACCTTTTGTCTTCACGGACTCCTCCTTTTGTCAACAACGACGAATAGTTACGTAGCGCCTCCACCCACGTTTTGTTCGATGAGAACTCGAGAATAGAACGGACACGCACTCGGCTGGCAGAGAGGGACGGGCACCTGAAGGAGTGATGAATCGCTCACAGAACCCATCATCATATTAGAATAAATTTCGCGCTGCATGTAACATAGGGCGTACCCTCTGTCAAGGGAATCTTTAGTGACAAGATTTTCTCCTGTGTTTACAAGGAAGATGGACTCTCCTATAGTGTCGACAACTTCTCCACCTCTGAAACTCTGTGATCTTACGCACACTACTCGATCGCTACATCTTCACCGAGCTTCTGACTCCGTTCGGGCTCAGCCTCGGGGCTCTCTGTTTTGTCATGCTGACCAGAGAACTCCTGCGCCTCGTCGAGCTCCTCGTCTCCAAAGGAGTTGGGATCTGGGCCGTCCTGAAAGTGATCGCCATGCTGCTTCCCTCTGGGCTTGTCCTCACGCTTCCCATTGCCGGGCTGATCGCCTCGGTCACCGCCTTTGGCCGGTTGTCCTTTGATAAAGAACTGGTCGCCATGCGAGCGGCCGGGCTCAGTCTCGTTCGCCTATCGCAACCGGTGCTGTTGTTTTCCGTCTGCGTCTTCACGTTAACCTTGGTCTTATCGCAGTGGGGACAGCCGTGGAGTTCACTCAATCTGAAGAAGGTGGCACTCAATCTCTTGAAGGACCAACTCGCCCTCGCCCTGGAACGCGGCACCTTCAACGAACCGATTCCACACATGATGATTTATGTCCCAGAAGCTGAGCCGGATCGTCCAGCTTCCGGCATCTTCATCTCGGATGAACGTCTCCCCAACGAGCCACGCGTCATTGTGGCGGAACATTATCGAATTTTCATGGATGCCGAGCATAACCATGTGGCGCTCCAGTTGGAAAACGGCATGATTCATAGCCGTCCCCCTCAGATCGACCAGTCTCAACAGATTGCGTTTGCCAGCTATGACATCAAGATCAACTTGAACCTCAGTAGTTATTCCGCGACGGAGGAACGCCCGTCATACGACCAAATCACCGCACGCCTCGCTGAAACCGGCGGCAAAGATGCCGGCGCGCTTCGGCGGATGATGGAATATTATCGAGACTTGGCCTTCCCAACGGCCTCGCTCGTATTTTGCCTCCTTGGCGTCCCGGTCGGAATCGTCTCGAAACGGTCTGGCCGCGTTGGTGGCTTTGCCGTTGGGGTCGGCATCATCATCGCGTTCTACATCTTGAATGTCGGATGTGACTTTCTGGTAACGGCCCTGATCCTTCATCCATTCTGGGGCGCGTGGCTGCCCAACGTTATTTTTATGATCATCACTCTTGTTTTGTTTTACCGGGTGAGCACGCACTAGCACAATGACGATTCTGTTCCGCTATATCCTCCGCGAGTATTCAAAAATATTCGGCATGTGCTTTTCCGGCTTGGTGACGATCTATTTGGTCATCGACTTTTTTGAAAAAGTCCGTCGCTTTCTCCGCTATGAATCCGGCATCCTGCCGATCCTGTTGTATTTCGTTCTGAAGATCCCTTCGATTTCTTTCCAAGTCGCACCGTTTGCCGTTCTCGTCGCCACCCTGCTGACGCTCGGCCTTCTCTCACGCAGCAACGAAATCACGGCCATGCGAAGCTGTGGAGTGAGTTTGCTCTGGATGTCATCTCCCTTTCTTCTCTTTGCCAGCGGCATCTCGGTAATCCTCTTCAGCTTCAGCTCAACCATCACCCCCCTCGCTTCCGAAAAAGCCGAGGAGGTCCGTGCCGTCCAAATCGAGCAAAAACCGGTGCCTGTCACCGTCAAGGCTGTTCAACCATGGGCTCGGATCAGCGCTCATAGCCTCATGAAGGTTGCCGAAATCGATGCAGAAGGTAAGACCCTGCGAGGGGTACGCATTTTTTATTTCCGTCCGCCGTTCCAACTCGACCGGATCACCGAAGCTGAGGAAGCCCGCTATGCGACGAACGGCTGGGTCCTTCGCAATGGATTTCACCGCCAATTTCATTCCGATGAAACCGTGGAGCTCGCTCGGTTTTCCGAACAGACCATCAACCTTCCGCTGATTCCTGACGATTTCTCGAGTTCCCTCGTCGGAAACTCAGAAACGATGACCTTCAGGGAAATTCACAGCTACCTTGAACGCTTTCGGCAGGAAGGGTTTACCTTTTCCCGTCTGCTGACGGATTACTACGACCGTATGGCGTTGCCCTTGGTCACGATCGTGATGGTCCTCGTCGGCATTGCATTGAGTCTCCGACGGAGCGGAGTCCGTGGAGGGAGTATGACCGTGGGAATCGGACAAGCCTTCATTGTGGGATTTTGCTATTGGACTACGCATTCCATTGCCATCGCGTTAGGAAGAGGAGGAGCACTGGCACCTGTTCTAGCCGGTTGGATGGCGAATGCCCTCTTCTTGAGCTTCGGTCTGTATTTATTGCTAAAAGTTCGCCATTAGACACCCGTTTCTTAGTTGACTGTCTACCGGTCTTCCGGTAAGAAAGGCGCCGTGGCGCCACTATAAGGAGGGAGAAGCATGGCCTCACGTGTTGTGATCACAGGTCTTGGAGTGATATCTCCGATCGGGATCGGTGTGAGTGAGTTCTGGAAATCGGCCATGACCGGTCGTTCGGGAGTAACCGCCATTCCCTCCTTGGGGTGGGTCCCCATGTCGGACTACCGTTCTCGAGTAGCCGGACAAGTCCATAACTTCTCACCAGAACAATACCTGACCGCCACCCAAGCCAGTCGCGTCGATCGCTATGCACAGTTTGCCTTAGTCGCTGCGAAGGAAGCGTTGGCTGACGCCGACCTCAATATGGCAAAAGAACGCCCCCACCGCGTCGGAGTCATTGTCGGAGCGGGCATGGGCGGAATGGTCATGGGTGAGCGGGAGATTACACAGCTCTTTAAAACCCAACGCCCCCATCGGGTCCACCCCAATTTTATTCCAACCATTACCCTCAATTCCGCCTCGGGAATTGTCGCCATGGCGCATGGAGCCAAAGGCCCCAACCTCACGATCTCAACGGCTTGTTCGTCCAGTGCACATGCCCTCGGCCAGGCGCTCCACTGCATCCGCACCGGTCAAGCCGACGTCGTCATTGCCGTTGGCGCCGATGCCAGCATTACTCCGCTGGTCTTTGCGGGATTTTGCTCTCTGCGCGCCCTATCCAGTGAGTTTAACGATGCCCCTGAACGCGCGTCACGCCCATTCGACCGACGTCGAGACGGCTTCGTCATGGGTGAGGGGGCAGCCGCATTAATCGTGGAGTCTTTGGCACATGCCAAGAAACGGAAGGCCAGAGTGTACGCCGAGCTCGCCGGATATGCAGCGACGAGCGAAGCCTACCACATGGTTATTCCTCAGGAGGATGGACAGGAGATCAGTATGACCATGAAGATCGGCCTGGAATCCGCCGGAATCGGGTCCGATCAGGTCGACTACATCAATGCCCATGCGACGTCGACCACGATCGGAGATGCCGTCGAAACGAAGGCGATCCGGAACCTGTTCAAGAATCGTGCGGACAAGATTGCCATCAATGCCACAAAGTCCCTCGTCGGCCATACGCTCGGCGCAGCCGGTGCGATCGGGGCCGTTGCCACTACGATGGCGATCCATACCGGGCAGATTCACCCGACCGCCAATTACGAGGAACCTGACCCGGACTGTCGGTTGGACGGCATTCGTCGGACGGTGCAAGAACGAAAGATTCGGTATGCCCTCTTAAATGCATTTGGATTCGGCAGCAATAATGCCACCGTGGTCTTCAAGAAATTTGTGGCGTAAGTAGACTGAATGATTGATAGTGAGGCGCCTCCTCGCGGACGCTACAGCGAAGAGCCTCATTCCACTGAAGGAGTACTCATAATGACTGAGCGGATCGACCCTGCGATCACTGAAAAAATCGTGCATGCCTTGGCCACCTACTTGAAGCGAGACCCTGCGTCCATTACGGAGAGCCACCATCTCCGAGATGACTTAGGACTTGACTCAGTCGCCGTCATCGAATTGCTGTTCGAAATCGAAGAACGCTTCAAGCTTCAAATTCCCGATCAAGATCTTCCCGGGCTCAGTACCGTCGGATCCGTGGCTGCCTACGTCCAACGACAGCTCGCGGCATCCCCGTCGAATGCGAAATCTGAATCACTGAAGCCAGGAGCATCCCCCAAGACAACTTCGAGGAAATCCGCCTCGAAGAAGGCCCCCTCGTCAAGACCCGCTTCAAAGAAACCCTCGCCGCTCAAACCCAAGCCTGCCTCCTCGAAGAAGCCCAGGGCAACGTCGTCAGCGACCTCGAAGGTCAAGAAGAAGGGTGCAACACGATGAGCAGGCCTCAACTTCCCACACCACTCACGCTCGCCCAAATCCATGAAGTCGTTGGCGGGACCGTTCACGGTGATCTCCAGACCCAGGTCTCTGCGCTGACCAGCCTCGGCCAAGCCAACTCCTGTGCCTTATCCTTCGTGACCAACGACAAAATGGCCAAAGCCGCCGCACATGCCCAGGTTGCGGCCCTCCTGATCCATCGACATCAGCCGGATCTGGCCATTCCACAGATTGTGGTCGACAATCCCATGCTGGCATTCGCCCGTGTGGCACAGAGATTTTTCGTGCAGACACCGCCTCCTAGAGGAATCGCCGATCAGGTCATGCAGGGAGTTGATGTACGAATCGGATCCGACCCGTCCATTTGGCCGTTTGTGACGCTCGGTGACCGCGTGACGATTGGGAATCGCGTCACTCTTTACCCGGGGGTCTTCGTCGGGTCAGATTCAACGATCGGAGATGATTGCGTTCTCTATCCCAATGTCGTGGTCCGCGAAGGCTGTTGCCTTGGGGCTCGTGTGATCGTCCATAGCGGTACGGTCATTGGAGCTGACGGGTTCGGTTATGTTCAACATCAAGGCCGACACCATAAGATCCCCCAACTCGGCAACGTGGTCATTGAGGACGATGTGGAACTCGGTGCGAATGTGACGATCGACCGTGCTACCTTCGGCCATACCCTGGTCAAACAGGGGACGAAAGTCGATAACCTGGTCCAAATTGCCCACAATGTCACTGTCGGAGAGCATTGCATCCTTGTCGCACAGGTGGGCATCGCTGGAAGCACGACTATCGGCCGATATGTCATGATCGGCGGTCAAGCCGGCCTCGCTGATCATCTCACCATTGGTGATCAGGTGATGATTGCGGCAAAATCCGGCGTCAATCGCAGTATCGAAGCGAATCAAATCGTCGGCGGCATACCCGCAATGCCACGAGAAAAGGCCCTACGAATTCAGGGTGGGATCTTTCAGCTTCCTGAAACACGGGAGACAGTCCGTAAGTTGGAAGAGCGCGTTACGGCTCTGGAACGCCAAGCCTCGACGTCATCACGACGAACCGCTACGGCAAAGAAGCGTCGTTCCTGACGATCCGTCCTTCATCACTTTGCAACAGTGATCACTCTCCGCCAGAGGAACATCTTGGCCCAAAAGAACCCTGCCCATGGCATGAGAATAGCTGGAATCATGTGCACACGTCCGTAGGAGAAGGCGGCGATAGCACTTCCCACAAGCAACAGGATACCCATACCGTAGGCAAGTGGAATCAGTTGGCGTCCTGCATGTTCAATGTCCGGGGCAGCGGATTGTTTCTTGAGCTTCCCCTTTTGTCTGTTCAAACCGTCCCGCATACGCGCCGCCAGAACTTCAGGGAATTCTCGTAGAAGGTACCGCTGATACAGAGTTTGTGCCGATCCCAGACCTATGCCTGACAAAAACAGTCCTGAGCTCTGAAAAAAGGTATCCCAGGTGTAACTATCAGTTCCGAGCAACTGGTAACCAAGTCCTCCAACACTACCAACCAAACAGACCAGGCCGAGAAAGCCCGATGGAAAGAGAATATACGTCTTCACGTACTCGAGCGCCTGTTGCATTGTTTGCTGCGGATGATGAATAGTAATAAGTTTTGGCACGCGATTCCCTTTCTAGTTCACGAGAGAACGACTCATCGGAGAGGTATTATAACGATGTCGAGCTTCCCAGAAAAGTGGAGATCTCTCCCTTCATTCCACCGCAGCCTCTCTCTTGCTTCTCAGAGATCTCGGCGAAACCGCTCTATGTCCTTGACATTCCAAAGATTCCGGCTGGCCACCTTTCTGGATCAAAGTTGGACCACACAATTCGACCTAAGACGGCTTTGAGAATCCAGCTAAGCCATGACGCATTTCACTTTCCGCAAAGGAAGGGAAGATCGTAGGACAAGCGACCTGGGACAGAGAGCGGGATCAGCGACGCTGAGGGAGGAGCAGATTCCTGCTCGATTAAGACTGACGCTTTTGAGTATCAACAACCGCTTGAAGAGTGGAGGTGATGGCGTCAAGACTCTCAAGTAACGATGTGAAATGATCCGAAACACCGATTGTCGCAGAAGACACAGGCGGCCTCGACAACACCGTTCCAACCTGAACTTGACCTACAACAGGCGGCTTTAAAGTCTCAAGAACCGCGATCAACGGAGTGCGGCTCAAGTCTAACTCGTGAGATTGCGCATCATCTCCACGCTCTTCTGCAGTCACTTTCACGACCGGACGAAGAGGATAACGACTGTTGATCTTCACCACGACTCCCACCGCTCCGGTTGTGAGTCGGACCGTGGTTCCAAGCGGATACACCGACAACTGCTCAACCAGTGCCTTCAGAATCTCCCGTGGGAAGGTGTCGCGTTCAGTCACAAGCAGTTCCTTCACAGCTTCATGCGGAAACAACCTGGGTCGATACGGACGCTCACTCACCAAGGCATCAAACACATCAACCAATCCGCAGATCTGGGCCATTTCATGGATCTGTCTTCCCTTGAGGCGATGGGGATAGCCCCGTCCGTTCCATCGTTCATGGGCCTGACATGTTACTTGCGCCAACCAATGCAACGTAGGGTCACACTGGAGAATGATCTCGACTCCGCGTTCCGGGTGTTGTTCGATCAGCGTCCGTTCTTCAGGAGTGAGTCTGCCACTCTTGCTCAGTAATTCTGTAGGTACCGCAAATAACCCGATATCATGAACGAGTCCGGCAAGCGCGAGTCGATGCAGCTCGTCACCATAATATCCCAATCCAATCCCAACTCGTGTACCTAGGATCGAAACATTCAGGAGGTTGGTCAACAGTGGCGAGCCTGGTGGCCCGGACAGCGCTTCGACGACGAGTTCATCCGTCTCATGGAGCGACGCAACGATATGTGAAGCAAGCGATTCAAGACTGCGGATCGGAATATTGTTCCTTTCCTGCACGGCCAGTGCGGCTTCATTCAAACTCTGGATCGCACGCTCATACCACGTCTTCACGATCACACCCCTACACTGTAGTCGCCATCAGAGGAGTATACACTGCGGACAACTCGCTGACGGTGACTAGCGAAAGTGATCACAGAGATCCCTGTTCAGGGAAATAACACACCTTGGATGGCGAGCCGTTCCGCTCTCCCACTTTCCACCCATTCTTCGACGGCTTGTACGCACTGGACCAAACGCGACTGAACAGCCTCCATGCTCTGTGCTGAGATGGCAACGCGTTGTTGTGACACAATAGTGAGAAAACTATGCAACCCCATGAAGAATGTCATAGCCTGTGATGCATTCACCTGTTGTGCAGCCGACCATAGCTGAGCCACGCGCTCCACGCCCATGAGGAGGTCAGTTGAGGCTCCCTGAGTCGAAATGCCGTCCGCGGTGAGTGCCTGTAGAATATCCGTCAGATGCCTCTCGTGCTGTTGAACAAGTGCGAGGAACCCTTGGTCCCCTTCGGCCGAGCGACCAAGAAATTCTTGAATTGAAGCAATCTGGTACTGTCCGGTACCACGCTGTATGAGCGACTCGGCTTGAGCCGTAATGGTCCGGATAAGATTCCGTGGAATTGTGCCTGGTAGGCTGGATTTCATCTGAAGCCCATGGAGTAGAGTCAGAAGCTCCTCGGTCGGGATGGTCGCGGGAGTACCGGCCTCAGAAACCTGCGAAGGCGCCGACTCGAAAGCAACTCCGGTGGCCCGAGTCAAGGCACCATGGATATGCCCCAACTGCTTACACAAGGCGAGGAAGTCATCGGACGAAATTTGAGCGGACGGATCCTGCAGCGCTTCGACAAACGGAAGTGCGGAGAAACTCGCTCGTTCGACATCTGTCAGATTGACGGTTGCAGCCGATCCACCGAGATTGGTGATGCCGACCTTAATCGTCTGGGCCAACGACCGATGCCTGCCAGATTCCGGTGCCTGTTGAAGTTCATCAAGTGCTACATGAATCTGCTGGAGCCATTCGTGGGCCTCTTGCACGAAGAGCTCAACTAGTTCCTTCTGAAACCCGTCTTCCGTTTCAACAGGCATGCGCGTCGGTCCTTCAGCACGATCTCGGTCACAAGCGGGCTCCAGAGATCCAGCCTATGACTGTCCCTTTCCACTTCCCAGTTGAGATGCCAACCCAGCAATCTCGCCCAATTTTCTCACAAGCTCCTCAAAACGCTTCGTCGCACTCTCAGCGGACTGCTCCGCTTCCAGTACGCGCTGTGCAAGCACTCCATTACGTTCACGTTCCGAGACAAGAAGTCCCTCCAACTCGGGGATTCTGGCAGTCACTTTTTCCAATTCCTGTATTCGCTCGGCTGTTTCGGTCTCTTTCTTTCGTTTGGTCGAGAGCTCGGCTTCGAGCGCCGCACGTGCATGCTGAAGATCCACGATCTGCTGCCGATCCGTCGCCAGCCGCGCTTCTGTATCCTTCACCTTTGCGGAGATCCCTTCCAAATCGGCAAGCTGTTGAACAAGTTGTTCGGCAGCAGCCCGTTCAGCTTCCAAAGACGATTCCAATTCTGCCACCCGACTCGACGTCGCCTGTGAATTCAACAAGGCCTGCTTGAGTGAGTTGACGACATCTTGTTCTGACTTGAACGCTGCTTCCAGCTCAGGGATTCTTGCAGCCTGCCGCTCAAGTATCGTCACCGTCTGCTGCAAATCGCTCACTCGCTGACGTTCCATCGTCAGTTGCGATTCGATTTCTTTGGCTCGAACAAGTTGTGCTGTGAGCGCGGCCACCCGATCGTTGAGCTCCTCCGAACGAGTACGCTCACCCTGCAGTTGGCGTTCCAGCTCTCTAAGGTGATTCGCCTCCGGAGGTTCACTCTTCGACGGCTGTCCCGATGCGGGAAGACTACTCTCTGCCGCTGTGCCGGGAACGGAGGTCGGTGAACTAAGGGCGACGGGAGATGACTCCTGTTTTTTTGCCAGAAGCTCGAAGACTCGATCTTTGAGAGACGTACCTTGGAATGGCTTCTTCAAGACCCCATCGGCTCGACAAGACTCTGCCTGCTTGGTCACTTCATCATTCACGATACCGGAGATCAGAAGGACAGGCGTCGTCGAAAGCGCGGCCTGCCCGCGGACAAACGCACAGACTTCGTACCCGCTTTTGTCCGGCATGATGACATCCGACACGACCACGTCGGGTTGTTCTTTCGCAAGATAGGCGAGGGCCTCTTCTCCATTGGCGGCAAGCGCGACATGAAAACCAGCCTCCGTGAGCAGTCGCTCCGCCACTTTTCGTACTGCGATACTGTCATCCGCAATTAGGATCTTCGGCATGCTCGCACCTTTCCTTCGTCACGCGACCAACGGGTATCGCCACGAACCCATCCCCAATCTAGACACCGCAAGAATCGGAACTTCTTCCTGGCCATGAGCGTAGCTTCCTTCGGCTGGCACATCGTTATCTCGGTAGGGCTGAATCATTGAGAGATCAAGAGTCTGTAGAACCGGGATCTCTTCATCGATACAGATCGCCATATCGCCTAATGAATGTTTCACCCTAAGACACAAGAGACTGTTTCCCTGCATGGTACGTTGTAGCACTCCAGCCAAATCAAAAACTGGAAGGACGGTTTGGTTAAGCCGAACCACGGCTGAAACAAAGGGAGTTCCCCCGGATACGGGGATCGACTCACGCCATTGGGAAATACCTCCAACCTCCAACGTCCTCACCGCTAGCCGTCTTCCTCCTACAGAAAACACCAAGAGATGCCATGATCGAGGCGTTTCACGGTGCTGAGCATGGCCGGACGTTCTCAGCATGTCTGGTTCTTGCTTTGCATAGTTCCTTGCAAAGCCACAACGGATTCCGTTCCCTGAGACTCGGTCCTTGCCTCCCCCTCAAGCTGTTCTTCAAGTACCCATGCAGTATTCAGTATGAGTGCCACACTGTGGTCAAAGAGGATCATACCTCGATACCATCTTCGTTCCGGTCCACGGAACTGTGCAGGAAGAGGCAAAACTTGAGGCTTACCGGCCTCAAGAATGCCATGGACCTTCTGAACACGCACGCAACCTCGGCACTTCCCATTTGCAAGGAGCACCCCTTCGGTCTCATCCCATTGCCTCGCGCCTCCAAGATTAAGCCGCACGGCAAGATCGACCACGGGATAGGGTACGCCTTTCACAACTGGAGGGTGAAGGAACTCACAGTCCTGGCCGGTTAGTACCCCCTGGGAATGTTCAGCTTCGAAGGCCAAATATCTCCCGCCTATCGTTGTGATGATCAAACATGGCGGAGAAGTAGAAGCGGATGTGACAGGCTCCTCTGTCTTCTCCGAAACACTCATAACAACGCCTTCGGGGCCATTCTCCGCAACAATTCGTATTTCGTCAATCAATCCAAAGCTTTCCGCACGGTTACTTGCCAAGCGTTCGTGCTGGCCCTACCCATCGTTCGACTTCCTGAAGCAGCATCCGCTCTTCAACGGGCTTGGCGATGTAGGAATTCGCCCCAATATTGATCGCCATCTGTCGGTGCTTGTCCCCTGCCCGCGTCGTCATCACAACTACAGGCGTTTCACGAGTTTCAGAGCGTCTTCGTAAGGCTTGAATCACTTCAAATCCGTTCAGTTTCGGCATTTCGAGGTCGGTCAAAATCATACTGTATGGGAAGGCCGATGCCTTACGGAGTCCGTCTTCTCCATCAACAGCCGTATCAACCTGATACCCCGCTGACTCCAACATTTTCCCAACAAACTTTCGAATACTCAGGGAATCGTCGACCAATAACAGGCGAACATCCTGCGGCTCAGCAGTCCTCACCAGATCGGGAACCACGTCTTGTGGCCGAACCTGGCTTTTCGAAATCACGGCCTGTACACGTGACTCCTTACTGTCTCGCCCAACCAGTCGTGTTGGATCTATCACTAAAATGACTCGCCCTTCTGGATCGATCGTCGCTCCCCCAAAAAACGAATGCACGAGCGGTTTCAATTGACCCAATGATTTAATGACGACTTCTTGTCTGCCCAATAGCTCATCGACGGCTAACCCAATCGGCCCCCCGGCCGTACGGACGATGACGACCGGCACCGTTCCACTAACAGTGCACCACTCCCTTCGAAGTACATGCTGTAACGACTGCACCTCAATGATTTGTTCACCGACCTGCAAGACGGTACGCTCACCTTCCACTCTCCATGACGATGGGGTCGGCATGGTCACTTCCTGAATATTGAGCAATGGGATGGCGTAACGTTCAGCACCGGCCCGTACAATCAGGGCCGTGGCTATCAGCAGTGTGACCGGAAGGCTCAGGGTAAATTTCGTTCCGACACCGGGTTCTGACTCCACGGTAATATGGCCGTTCATACCTTCAATGACCCGCTTCACAACATCCAGCCCTACTCCACGTCCCGCCTGATCGCCGACCTTCTCAGCCGTTGAAAATCCCGGAAGAAAAATCGATTGTAGAAGCTCGGCATCGGAGATGGTTTCGATCTGTTGTGCACCGGCCAGTCCCATCTTGACCACCTTGGCCCGTATTTTAGCTAAATCCAACCCTGCTCCATCGTCCTCCACCTCAATGATCATGGAATTTCCACGATGCGCGGCATGTAAGTGGATGGTACCGACTGGCGGCTTACCTTTGGCGAGTCGATCGGCTGGCGGTTCGATCCCATGATAGACGGCATTCCGTACCAGATGGACGAGAGGATCCACCAAACGCTCCACAACACTTGTATCAACTTCCGTCTGCTCACCTGACGTCACCAAGGTCACTTCTTTGTTTGAGGCACGCGCAATCTCTCGGATGGCACGCCGAAATCGTGTAAATGGGGTCCCGATCGGAACCATGCGAGCATGAGCAATTTCGTCTCGCATTAAGAGAGTCAGTTGCTGCAACTGGCTCATATCGTCGTGTGCTCGATGAATCGAGCCATCCAGCTGCGCTAATGACTCGCTGATATCGGCCGTCACTTCGCTAATACGTCGAGCGAGGATATTGAAGTCGTCATACTTATCAAGTTCGAGGCTGCCGAAATCACCGAATGCCATCGGTCCCTGCATCGCAACCGCCGTCTCAGCCTGGGGCGTCTCCCGATAGGTAAAGGTATGCTTATCCGAAAAAGACTGAACGGAGTCGACCAACCGGGACTTGAAGACCAAAACCTGTTGTGACAGTTGTTCGAGGACTCGTAACCGTTGTTCCAATCGCCCTCGCCCAATGACCAATTCTCCCACGAGATTCATAAGACGTTCGAGTCGTCCATAACTGACACGAATGACTTCACGATCTTCCAATGACCTCGCCTCTGTCGGCTTGTCTTTCTCGACGGGCTCCATCGCCGAGATCGGAGATGATGCAGAGTCTCGTGACGACACAGCCACTGGAACTGCAGGCGTCACGTCACCGGAGGTTTGTTGGTCTAATCGCTTGAGGTCGGACCGGGTCGCGTCAAACCGTTGCCTGGTGCCCGATACTGCGCCGAGGTCTCTTCGCATCAGTACCCGCACCACATCGACTGAACGAAGGATAAGGTCCGTGTGGCCTGACTGTACGACCAGTCGACCATCGCGAACGGCTCCCATAAAGTCTTCCACATGATGCACAAGATCGCCGATTGATTGAAATCCAACGGTGTAGGCGGAACCTTTCAGCGTATGCGCTGTGCGGAAAAGCTGATTGATCAGCTCCCTATTCTGAGGTTCTTTGTCCAAACGCAGAAGATTCGATTCCAAAAGTTCAAGATATTCTTGTGCTTCAGGAACGAAATACGAGAGGGCTTCAGGATCAAGATCAGGAAGCAGATACGCATCAGACAAGTCTACAGGAGGCACTTCCACACTGACGACCGGTTCGGGTCTTACGGGACTAGCTGAGACGACATCGGGTCCCGTCGGTCCTCCGCTCAATAGACCGACCGAGAGCGTCCCCTCACACATCTGCATGAGTTGGTGGATCAGAACCGGAACATCACGCTGCAGTTGATAACCTCCTTGAGGATCACGTCGCAAGAGAAGCCGAACTGTTCGCGTTGCGCACTCAAACACCTCAAGCATCGAGTCGGACAACACCAGACGTTTGTCTCTTACCGCGATCATGCCATCTTCCATCGGACGGGCAATATCTCCAATGACCTGGAAGCCAACCGTATAGGCAGACCCTTTCAAGGTATGGGTGGCACGAAAGAGACGATAGATGGCATCGTCATTGTCACGCGCTGCACGAAGAATTCGAACCAAGTCATCGATCGTCTGGAGATACTCTTCCGCTTCCGGAATAAAATAGGATAGGATCTCAACGTCGAGAATAGGGTGAACATACTCCAAACTGACTGATACTGCGGGCGGCAAAACCTGAAGCCGTTCGAGCGACTCAAGACAGCGTGTCACGACATCCTGATCTTCACGACCATCGCGACCAATCTGCTGGATCAAGTCCACCAATCCAGCGACGACCTCCCGCATCACACTCACAACCGTAGGCCAGTCCGTTGGCGCAATGTCGTTCGCACGCTCGAGGATTACTTCAAGCTCAGCAGATAGTCGAGATACTCCCCCGTAGCCATAGAGGGCAGCGGCTCCTCGAAGGCGATGGGCGACAATGTAGTGTTCATAGACTTCGTGCGGAGGGGGGATCAGCTCGCCGTTGGTACGTAATGCTTCTCCTAATACTCTGGTTCCATCCGATGCTTCGGAGACAAAGACTCGAATCAAATCAGACTGATTAGACTCCGCTCCCATTGGTGTGCATCTATACTGACGAGGAGATGCGTGCTCGCTCCTGGTCCATTAGGTCAATTTAAATTGTGATACCGAGGCCGTGAGCCCTTCGGCCAACTTCACCATATCTTCTACCGTGGCCCGCGCCGAGTCGGTTGCTTTTTGCGTCGCAATGGCACCTCCCGTAAAATCTTTGATTGATCGACCGACTTGATCCGTGGATACCGTCTGGGTCGTTGCGGCCGCCGCAATGCTCTGGGCAAGCTCCGCAGACCGTTGCGCGATCGTTGAAATCTCTTTGAATACATCACCAGTCCGCAAGGCTGAGGCGGATCCTGCCTCTACCGCCTGCGTTTCATGTTCCATCGCCACGACGGCGTGCTGCGTCTCGCTCTGAATCACCTTCACGAGATCCGCGATTTCACGGGTTGCGTTCGTCGAGCTTTCGGCGAGCTTTCGAACCTGGTCGGCCACGACACCAAATCGAGCACCGGCTTCGCCTGCCCCTGCGGCTTCGATCGCCGCATTCAACGCAAGTAAGTTGGTCTGATTGGCGATTTCGCGAATTGTGGAGACGATCTGGGAAATTTCCAAGGAGCGATCACCAAGAGCCTTGACCTGCTTCGACATCCGTTGAACCGCTGATCGAATACGCTGCATGTCCTGCACGGTTTCCTGCACCGCAACTCGGCCATCTTCTGTTGCTTTTAGCACCTGGCGTGCTGAGTCGGAAGAAGCTCCAGCCGTTTCCGCCACTTGTCTCATGGAAACTGCGAGTTGTTCCACCGCGGTGAGCGTCTTCATCGATTCATCAGCTTGGTGCTTGGCAGTACCAGCCATCTGGCCGGAATTCTCTCGCAATGCCCCGGCTGATCGATTCACGCGTTCGGCCGATTCTCGGACTTGCTTCATCAATTGCGCGAATCGTTGGATCATGAGGTTAAAACCGTCCGCCAAATTTCCGAACATATCAGCCGTGACTTCGCCGCGTTTGGTCAAGTCTCCCTTCCCGACATCGGACACGAGGACCAGAAACTGCACCAACCGTTTCTGCATGGTATCCCGCTCTTCTTCGGTAGAAACCAGGCTCGTGAGCCGGTCGAGCATAATGTTGAACGCCTTAGCCAAATGCCCGATCTCGTCGTTGCTCTCAAGTCTGGCTCGAGCTTGAAGATTCCCTGCTGCAGCTTGTTGGGCGACATCGGCAACATGCGTGATGTTTCGCGCGATAGAGCCGGCGAGGTAGAATCCGATTATGCCGGCCAACACAAGCGCCAATAACGAACCGGCCAGAACGACGTTCGTCCGATGGGAGGCTTCAGCTTGCCCGTTGTCGTTCATTTCTCTTGCCACGTCGAGGATCGTCGTCATGAGCTCCCGAACCCGTAGAGTCGCCGCGTTGTATTTATTCGCAACATCAGCGGACAATGCCAACTGTGCTACTTCGCGCATGCTCTGTTTCTGTTCTTCGGTAAGAGATGATTTGAAGCTCTCCGCAAATGCACCCACCGCACCCTCTGTCGCGGAAAAATATTCACGCAATGCTTGGTGAAGACTGGCGAGATCTTTACTTTCACTCCGACCACTGGTTGATTCATGCAACTGAGATGTCTGATACGCATTCAGGGGGATCAATGTCTGTTTCTTGAGTTCGGCCAGCCCAGCGAGCGCTTGATCAAACTCGTTCTTTCCAACCTGACGTCCTACATTGAGGAGCGCGCTATGATAGAGACCGAGGTTGGTACTGGCGATTCCGACATTTGATAGCGCTAAGGTCGATCCGTTGTAGATCGACTGTAACTCTCCCTTGACCGTATGAAGTCCCATCAGGCCGACAAGACCAACTGAGATCATGATGAGACCGACAGCGGAAAACCCGAGGATTAACTTCGGCAGAGTCTTGAGGTTCTGAAACCATGACGGCGACGGTCGAACCGTCGATTTGCTATTCCTGGCCATACCCTACATCCTCCTCCACGCGATCAATCCTGCTCAGGCAACTTGACTCGGAACCACTGTTCACGATTTCACGGACTGGCTCACTTCCAGGGTTGCGGCTTCCACCGACGCGACCAATGCTGGAATCTCCAGCATTCCACTCACGCGGTTCTCTACCCTGATGAGGCCAGACAACAGAGATCGCTCTCCGGTCTGGGTTACACCTGAAGGATCGAGCCGGTCTTCGGGCAACATCCATCGAATTTCTGGGACATCGTCGATCAAGAGGCCGATTTGATGAGCATCATGCCGTACCACGATTGCATATCGTGGATTGGTCGATGGCGAGACCCCCAAAGACCGTCGCAAATCCGCGAGAGGGACAACCGTCCCCCGTACATTGGCGACGCCGACCAATGACGCCGGCATCCCGGGAACCGGTGTGATCGCATCTAACTCGAAGACCTCCCGCACATGACGAAGATCGATAGCAAAAAGTTCTCCTCCGAGAGTGACCAAACAGGCTTTCCACGAACCTGTCGGTGTTTTCTGCTCGGATTGACCGTCGGAAACAAGACGAGGCAGCTCACATGGTAATTGCATCTCGTTCCGCCCTTTGCACCATCAGCACGTCAACTCAGTGCACGCTTCACGGCCAGAAGAAGTTCTTCGGGCTTGAACGGTTTGACCACATGCCCGTTCGCGCCTTGCTGTTGCCCCCAGAATTTGTCGCTTTCTTGACCCTTAGACGTGCACAGGAGGATCGGAATACGACTAAATCGCATATCACTCTTCAGATCTCGACAGGCCTGAAACCCGTTTCGACCAGGCATGACGACATCCATGACGATCAGATCCGGCATTTCCTTGAAGATTTTCTCTTCAAGCTGTTCCGTGTTCGGAAACGTCACGACGGTATGATGTGCAGCTTTGAGATACGACTCAATGAGTTGAAGCTCAGCCTGCGAATCATCAACAACCACAATCTTGCTCATGAGACTGTTCCTCTCTGCGGAGGCAATCACCCAGGGCAACGCCAGATTCCACTTAGTGCGAGCACGAGGGCTCGATTCTTCTCTTCCTTCCTTCTTGGAACTCGCGATATCCCGCTCCCCTTTGGTCGCATCATGACACCAAAGACAAGTGAGACCGGCATACTCAGGACCCACGGCCCAGTGCGTTACGCGTAGTAATCACTTGGCTGATGAGGAACTTATCGGTGAAACCTTTCGCACCTTTAGAATGGGGCACTGGGAAGGGGCTGTGGCAACCCTCCACAATCTCGCCATCTCAATCGTAAATGGGACTCCCGGTCATCACTGATCGGTCTACATCCGCATTGTTCAACAGCGAACTATGCTCGATTCTTCCTGTTTTTTGCAGTGTATCGCCTTGTGGACGGTTGGCAAGAAATCCGTGAATATCAGCAACTTACGCCCAGGAGGGAGCCTTTCTTCACGACAGAGGATGATGTGCAATCGGAAGAAGACAGACGGAAGAAGCAAAAGTTACAGGGAAAATATGCGACGATGAGATAGGCAGGAGAGTAACCGCGCCATATCAAGAGATCGAGTCAGGTGATCCGTCCATCGGTCAAGTTCACCTCGTAGTCGAGCGGTGACGGATCGGGAGGTGTGAACCCCAACCGGGAGAAACCCTTTCCGCGCACGGGCACGATTAAGCCAGGCTCGACGAAAACTAGGCTCATCAAACACTCCATGAATGTAGGTGCCCCAAACAAGGCCATCCTCCCGAATGGCCCCATCACACGAATCCTCTTGCACAGCCGCCAATGGATGGGCTCCTCCTATTGGTGAAACACGACGTTGCAACCGGAAACAGGGACGTTCGTTCTGATATACGGTAACTCCCATATGAACTTGGTAGCCTCTCACGATGGTTTGATCAGCCACCAGCGTATCTGTCGGATTGGCTTCCACCTGTTCGGTACACTTTTTCTGACTCAGCTCAGTTTCAATGCTCAAGTAACCTAGACCAGAACTAATTCCGCCTTGCTCGACGTGATGAGAGTCTGAGATTGTTCGACCGAGCATTTGATAGCCGCCGCAGATGCCAACAAGCTCCCTCCCATTACACACATGACGCTCAAGGATGGGGCTATACCCCTGCTCTTGGAGATATGAGAGGTCGGAAAGCGTATTCTTACTCCCAGGAACAATCACAATATCGGCCTGATCCACCAGCGATGGGGTGGTGACATACTTCAAGGCCACATCCGGTTCCGCCATCAATGAATTGAAGTCGGTAAAGTTGCTCATATGAGGCAAGGAAATAACGGCGATATTGAGCTGTTCTGTAGAAAACGCCACCCGCCGATCCCTTTCCTGATTTAAACTGTCTTCTTGGTCCAACAGCAGATCTTGAAGAAATGGCACGACACCCAAGACAGGAATCCCGCTCCGAGACTCCACAAAACTCACTCCATCGGCAAAGAGCTTCGGATCACCGCGAAACTTGTTGATAACGACACCACAAACTCTATCTCGCTCGTCCGGTTCCAACAGGTCTAATGTTCCAAGCACTTGAGCAAAGACACCGCCTCGATCAATATCAGCCACCAAGATTACTCGGGCATCAGCCAGTTCGACGATAGGCCAATTGACCAGATCCCGGTCGCGCAGATTCATCTCTGCCGCACTCCCAGCTCCTTCAATGACTATGGTCTCATACTGTTGTGCCAGTCTGGCATAGCTGTCCTGCACAATGGTCCACAGTTGTGGTCTCTGCTCAAAATAGGTCGACGCGTTCCCCGTGGACCATACGGATCCCCGCACGACGACCTGCGAACGATTGTCAGACTCTGGCTTGAGCAAGATGGGATTCATGTCGACATGCGGGAGAATGCCACAGGCCTCAGCTTGGAGTGCCTGCGCTCGACCGATCTCTCCGCCCTCCGGAGTCACGAATGAATTCAGCGACATGTTCTGTGCTTTGAATGGGGCTACACGCATGCCTGCACGATGAAGGAATCGGCAGATTCCTGCTGTGATCAGGCTTTTCCCGACATCCGAGCCAGTCCCCAGAACAGCAAGTGCCTGTGCCGTCATCGATGCGACTCCTGCCAGGCTCTTGCCTTCGCCAAGCCATGCGTAACACAGTCGGTGACGACTTGCCCAATCAATGCCCCCATGACGGTATGCGTCCCACTATAGATATGCCATGTCCCCTGCCCACGCAGCGAACAGGCAATCACCACCACGTCTGTCCCGGTCCCGGTGGCAGCAGCACCGCTCTGGCAACTCAGCACGCCGTGATCACGTAACACACCGCTCTTGGCCTCTGTGACAACTTGTACGGCACCGACCATTGCGGATTGAGACAGACTGCCGTTTGTGATGAGAATGAGATTGATCGTCCCTGGTTTGAGTAATCTGTTGCCGGCACCATCTCCGGGTGGCCATTCTCCAGCTCGAACAGCATTGGTCACACCAACCGTTGCAAAACACTCCACCCATAACCCATCCGACGCAGCTCGTGCCGTCACCACTTGCGTCATCGGAACCGCCGTCATCAGCCCGACAGTCGATGCGTGGATTCCCATGGAAACGGCCAACTCCCGTAAACAGGATGCCGGGTCATGACAGGACAGTGACTGCGTTCCTGGCACCGATGACTGAGCATCCACCTGATGATTGAGGATATAGGAAGCCACCCTGAACCCTCCCCCTTGGGGAGCCGATGAAAGAACGCGCTTTCGCCCTTCCAGCTCGATCACCAACGTCTGCCCTCTCACACGATACCGGCTATGAACCTCTGTGGCGTCCTTTTTCATCTTCAGTTCTTAAGGAGGAGTAGGTGAGAAAGCTCGCGAAGGAGTCGGTCATTCTCTGACCTCGTTCGCACCGCGATTCGAACGGATCGTGAGTTGGCACCGGGCACGGAAGAGCAATCTCGAATCAATACCCTTTTTCTTCGCAATCGTTCGGTGATATCGCGTGCAGGGTGAGTACGAGGGAGCTCGACAAGACAGTAGTTCGCATAGGTGGGTATCACCGTACAGCCAGGTAACGCGGCCAGCTTTCTTCGAAATCGTTCACGCTCCTGTGTCATGAATGTCAGGCTTGTTCGCGCATGGGCCTCGTCGTTGAGGGCCGCCAATGCCGCAACTTGCCCCATCGTACCGACCGACCAAGGAGGGAGCTGTCGTTGAATCCGTCTGATCATCGTCTGTGCCGACACCGCATAGCCTACACGCAATCCGGGTAAGGCATAGAACTTGGTCATACTGCGTAGGACCACGACATGTGGCCAAGAGACCGCCCGGCGCAAGACCGACCGGTCAGAACAGTAATCGGCAAACGATTCATCAATGATCAGCCAAAGACCTCGTTTGCGAGCAGACCCGGCCAATCGTATCAGATCATCGACGGTACAGGCCTGCCCTGTCGGGCTATTGGGGTGACAGAGCATCACGCTGTCAAAGGAGCGACCCTCGTTCCGGCCTGTCTCCATGGCCCGACAAAGACGATCGACCGGAATGGCATAGTCGTCGATTCGATCTGCATAGAGTGTTGTGGTCTCTGTTCCTGTTCGCCTCATGGCTGCGGCATATTCTGAAAAAGTGGGCTGGACGACAAGGAGACGATGGATACCCAACGCACGAGGCAGCGCGTCGATCAACTCCGTAGAACCGTTCCCAACCACGATCTGGTCTGGATTTATCCGCCAGAATGCAGCCAACGCTTGGCGAAGCTCCCAACAGTCGGGGTCCGGATAATGGGCCAGCAGCTGCCTGGAAGAGGCAATGGCTTTCCACACATGTGGAGAAGGGCCCAAGGGATTGATGCTTGCACTGAAATCGACGATATCGCCTGGATCACATGCCAGCGCTCGTGCGACACGATAGATATTCCCACCATGCACAGACCTGTTCACACGAGCCATCTTAGTCCTATGGCCAGAAGAACAGCTAACACACTGGCTATCGCCATCACCTTCGTTGCCGGCACGATGTCGTTTGGTTCGACACAGCGCCCATCGAGGCCAAGCGTTGGACGGTTATGTGGAATACCGTCATAGAAATTGGTGCCACCGAGTCTCACACCCAACACACCGGCCATCGCTGCCTCAGGTCTCCCGCTGTTGGGACTGGGGTGCTTCCCGCCATCCCGTATGAACACACGCCATCCCCGACAGACTGATTCTCGTTGTCTGGTCATCAAGCCAGCACCAAGAATCAAGAGCATCGCCGCAAGACGAGCCGGAATCCAGTTGGCCAGATCATCCAGTCGAGCCGATGCCCATCCAAAATCAGCATACCGGGTATCGCGGTGCCCAATCATGGAATCAAGCGTGTTGATCGCCTTGTAGGCCAACGCCAGAGGGGCACCACCGATTGCCAAGTACAGGAGAGGCGCAACCACACCATCTGCCGAACTTTCTGCGACCGTCTCGACCGTCGCACGAGCCACCTCGGATGGGGAGAGTCCGGCCGTGTCTCGTCCGACAATCATCCCCACCGCTCGGCGCGCAGCTGAGAGGTTTCCTGTCTGGAGTGGGCTATCCACTGCATGAGCATGGTCCCAGAGGTCCCTCGCAGCCAGCGTCATCCACGCCATGATGATCGAGAGAGCAGACCCTAACCATTCCGCAACCTGTTTGGCCTCTTCGATGATCGCTGCGACAAGCACGAAGGTCACGGTCGGCAATCCGATGGCGAGACAAATTCCTGCGAGGCGAAGGTTGATCGCGCTTCGGCAGATCCTCCGCACTCCATGATCACACCATGCAATACATCGTCCCATCACACGAACGGGATGCGGCAACCAATGAGGATCACCAAGCAGTGCATCCACTACACCCGCAGCAAGAAGTTCGCCGCCGGTCATGCGAACCGAAACAGGAGCGGAATGGACAGGAGGAAGAGAATCTCGATGACCTCGTTCATGGCCCCAAGCGTATCGCCGGTAATCCCACCGAACCATCTACGGCACCCCCACCAACCTATCAGCACGACAACTACCCCGGCCATCATGACGATGAACGAGCTGGCGATGCCGAAACCTACACCCAGTCCAATGGCCACAAGAAGTGTGGCCACGAGGACGTGTCGCCACGAGAGATGGGTAAGAAACGGAGCGGCTAAGCCCCCTTCCGCCCTGGCGTAGGGAGAAATCCATGCGGAGGTCACCATGGCCCAACGGCCGACCGCAGGCATACAATACAGCGCAGGCACTCGCAATTCTTGCGGTAACACCATCAAGCCGGCATAACGGAGAAGCAGCGAGAGAAAGAGCCCGGTGGCACCAAGTGCACCGACCTGGGGATCGCGCATAATCGACAGTCGTTCGACCGATGTGCAACCTCCGGCCAGGCCATCCAACGTATCGGCCAATCCATCCTGATGGAGTCCGCGTGTCAGCAGTACGAGGAGCACGATCAACAAGGCATTCACCACGATACCGTCAAAGACCACCTGCAATGCCATATCAGCAACAACCAGGCCACCACCGATCAGCAAGCCCACGACGGGATACCAGGCCATCGACGCCGCGAGCTCAGGCGCCGTCGGTTCATGATGCACTCTGCTCAGAGGAATGGTCGTCAGAAAATGCCAGGCGAAGATGAATGGACGGGCGACGGCTCCCATAGGCATCACAACTTGTTTGCCACCCCGGCTTCTTCGAAAGTCGCCATCTCCGTATAGACTTTGACGGCTGCACAGACGAGATCCATCCCTAAGCAGGCTCCGGTCCCCTCGCCGAGTCGAAAATCGAGATCAAACAGCGGGGTTAATCCCAACTGGTTCAGAATCGCGCGATGCCCCTTCTCGACCGACCGATGCGCGGCAATCAGATAGGCACGACACAACGGCTGAAGTCCTACGGCAATCAACGCCGCGGCACCGGCGATAAATCCATCCAACACAACAGGCACACGGGAGGCGGCGGCACCGAGCATCAGCCCAGCCAGCCCAGCGATTTCCAATCCCCCGATCTTTGCCAACACACCGATCGGATCGGACGGCTTCGGACGATGCAGATCGAGAGCCTGTTGAATCACACGTACCTTGTGCGCACGATCTGACTCCTGAATACCTGTCCCGTGTCCTGTGACCTCTTCCACAGGCCGACCGGTCATCACCGCCGTAATGGCCGCGCTGGGAGTCGTATTCCCGATTCCCATTTCCCCTGTTCCGATGAGACCGATACCCTCCCGTACAGCCTCTGTCGCCAAGTCGATCCCCACCTGGACGGCTTGCTCCGCCTGCTCCCGCATCATCGCCGGCTCCCGCATCACATTGCCTGTCCCATTCATGATTTTTCGGTGGATCAACCCAGGGACGGTCTTAAAGTCATAATCAACTCCGATATCGACCACACGGACAACCACGCCCGCGTGCCTGGCGAGTACGTTCACGCCAGCGCCACCCCGTAGGAAGTTCAGCACCATTTGAGGGGTGACCTCACGCGGATAGGCACTCACACCTTCTGCCGTGACACCATGATCGGCGGCAAAGGTGAACACCATTCCCCGGGGGATAGTGGGCTTCAACTCGCCGGTCATGGTGACGTAGGCTGTGGCCAACTCCTCAAGCTTGCCAAGGCTGCCGAGTGGCTTGGTCAGCCGACCCAAATGAGTCTGTGCTTTCGTGTGCAACGCTGGGTCAAGCGGCTGAATCTGATGACAGACATCCTGAATCGACATCACGCTCCTTTCCTCACTTCAGGCGAAGGGGTAGTCCACTGACCGCCAGATAGGCTTCATTCGCCCCTGCAGCAAGGCATTGATTCACTCGTCCGGAAAGATCACGGAACGCTCGCACTGATGGTTCAACTGGGACAAGGCCAGACCCTAACTCATTACTGACGATGATCACTGTGGCCCCGGTGCGCCGCATCGCGTCAAGAAGTGTTCCTACGCGCGCAAGAATGACTGATTCCCCGAGACCAATCCCGACCAAATTACTCAACCAGAGAGTCACGCAATCAAACACGACGATCCGGTACTCTGACCCCTGTTTGGCAAACCAGGCCTCCACATCAAGAGGCTCTTCAATCGTCTGCCATTCGGCTGAACGGGTCGCCCGATGCCTCGCAATGCGTTCCACCATTTCGGCATCAAGCCCCTGCCCAGTCGCGACAAATGCACGTGGCCCCCGCGAGCCCGCTAACTGAAGCGCGATCTCGCTTTTCCCGGACGAGGCACCACCCAACACGACAATAATACGACTCTTGGGTCGTCCGACAGGCCGAGCGTTACGTCGAGTTCTTGGCGACATCCCGTTCCCACAAAAATTCCGGTTCGCCCTGTGTCTTGGCCACCCATCGAGCCAGGACAAATAAGGCATCACTCAGCCGATTGACGAACTTGATGATGGTCGGATCAACTGGTTCAATTTTTGAGAGCGCGACACACAAGCGCTCGGCTCGACGGCAAATCGTCCTGGCCTGGTGGAGAAAACCCGACACTTTTCCCCCTCCGGGAAGGATGAACTCTTTAAGCGGTTCCAAACTCTTCTGGCATCGATCGATCATCTTTTCAAGCCGTGTGACATCGCTCGTCAGTACTTGCGGCATATTCTTGAACGTCTGCCCTGGTGTCGTCGCCAAAATACTCCCGACATCGAAGAGCTTGTTCTGCACCCATCGAAGCTCATCTTCCAACTGGCCGGCCCGTTTGTTGTGCTCGACAATTTCTTGATTGAAAACCCGAACCATTCCGATTGAAGAATTCAATTCATCGACGGTGCCGTACGCCTCGACCCGAAGACTGTCCTTCCACACCGGTTGCCCGCCGGCGAGTCTGGTTTTTCCCGCGTCTCCCGTTCTTGTATAGACCTTGGTAATCCGCATATCCGTTGCTCCCCTTGTCCGAACTTTGATTCCCCCATGCTTCATAGTGAATGAGCTGATCAACTGGAATCCGCTCCCGCCACCCCGCCGTCTCTAAATCAGGAGCCTGTTCAAATTTCGAGACATACCCTAAACACAAGTAGGCCAGAATCGTCACCGATTGAGGAACGCCAACGACTTGCTTCAGCGCCTGATGATCCAGGATGCTGACCCAGCCGACCCCGATCCCTTCCGCCCTGGCGGCCAGCCAGAGATTTTGAACCGCGCAACAGGTACTATACAAGTCCGTCGCACGCACCGTGGAGCGCCCAAGGACTTGAGGCCCACCGCGTCGTCGGCTGCATGTGATACACAGATTGATCGGTGCTTCCTCAATGCCTTCCAACTTCAACCGCCGGTACAGTGCTCCCTTGGCGCCTGCATATCCGGTAGCGGCTTTGGTGTTGGCATCGATGAAGAGGTCCTTCACCGCACGTTTCGTTGCGCCATTGCGGATGACCACAAAATCCCATGGCTGCATGAAGCCGACTGATCCGGCATGATGAGCCGCCGTTAACAATCGCATCATCACCGGATCAGGGATTGGCTTCGGCAGAAAGTTCCGACGCACGTCACGGCGTTCGAAAATCACCCGATACACCGCCTCACGCTCTGGCTCAGAAAATCGTCCCTGTGGTCGGCTCATTCTAATCTCGACTCGGCCTACTCGTTACCTGATGGACGACGATCGTGGTCCCAACTCACCAGTTGCCACTTTTCCTAGGCAGATCTGGCAGAGACAGTCCGTAAACTGTGCGGCGATCCAGTCCATCTGTTGCTCTGTAATCCCCAATGTGCCACACCAACATTGGTACCCGACACATTGAAACGGCTGACCACAGTGTTCACAGACCTTTTCAACAGGACCCCTCATTCCTCTACCTTCAGTTAGTCGGCCCCTGATCCTGATGCGTATTGGGCGGTGCGACGTGCCGATTCGACCAGCGCCGCTGCGCATGTCGGTTGGCTCCCAAAATGCAGATGCGTATAGAGCCCCAACGTATTAGAGGTAAGCATGCCATCGCACCCCTTCGACTCACCTTGCGCATCGGTCAACATGCACGCATAAGCCATTGGGCCTTTTGGTGCAATCGTCGAATAATGAAACTCATGCCCCCGCGCAGTGAGTCCAGTTGGCCCGATGACACAAGACCGGGTCACCTCAAGCGCGCGATACCCCAAGGTCATCTTCGCATGCTGCATGGTCGAATCAGCCGGAAAGAGCCCCACCATTTCATGCAAACGGCCGTCACAATCTCTCAGGCCCTCTGTGAGATACATCATGCCCCCGCATTCCGCATAAATCGTCCCACCTTGCGCGCCGAACTGTTTGATCGCCGACTTCATGGGCCTGTTGGCCGCTAAGGCTGGACCGTGCAATTCGGGATACCCTCCGCCCAGATAAAGCATGCCGAGATCATCGGGAAGCTTAGCATCATGCAGTGGAGAAAATACAACTAGTTCGCCTCCTCCTGCTTCGAGCAATTCCAAATTATCCGCATAGTAAAAGCAAAAGGCCTGGTCCTGTGCCACGCCAATACGAACGGTCTTGGGTCGACGATGCAGGAGAGGACTTGCAGCTTCCGCCAAGGGAACGCATGAGTGTGCAAGAGCTTCGATCCGATCGAGATCGACAGTCTCCAAGGCAGCTTTCGCCAACCGATGATAAAGACTCCGATCCGGTTGTTCATGACCCATGGTGAGGCCAAGGTGCCGATCGGTGATGATCAACTCGGGATCAGAACACAGATACCCAAGCACTATGACATCCGTCGCATTCTCCACCGCGGTTTTGAGCAACTTGTAATGGCCTTCACTGTTGACCCTGTTAAACATCACGCCTGCCACATGTACGGCAGGATCAAAGCGCGCATACCCTGCCACCATCGCTGCGGCAGAACGAGCCAAGGCACTGCCGTCGATGACCAGAATAACCGGAGCATCCAATTGTTTGGCCAGTTCCGCGGTACTCCCACTCTCGCTGAGAGGAGCGCTACTGTCGAAGAGCCCCATCATTCCTTCGATCACGGAGAGGTCAGCATCCTCCGCAGCACGCGTAAAGATCCCCAGGTTGCCCTGTGCTCCCAACATCCACCCATCAAGATTCCTCGACTGCCTTCCCGTCGCCGCCCGATGATGACTGGGATCGATAAAGTCCGGCCCCGCCTTGAACGGCTGAACCTGGCGGCCCCGTTCCCGTAAGGCCGCCAGAATGGCCAGCGCTGCGGTTGTTTTCCCGACACCGCTGTGCGTGCCGGCTATCACCAGTCGTGGATACGGTTTCATGCAACCCTAGAGCGGTAGGTCGTAATTGATCCGTACACCACCGAAAATGGAACGGATCGGCGTCCCGAAGAACAGTGTCTCTTCGTATTTCTCGTTGAAGATGTTGTCCAAACGGAGATAGGTTTGCAGGTACTTCGTCACGTCATAGCTCGCCGACAGATTCCAGACGACAAACGAGGGAGTAGGATTTCCATTCCCAGTATTGCCGAACCGCTCGCCGACATAGCGCCCCTCCAGACTGGCCTGCAACCTTTCTATGGGCTGATACCGGAGTACCGTCGAAATCTGATGGAGCGGCCATTTCGGAAGACGTGTGTCCGCGCCACCACTGATATCCCGCGTCGCTGCGTAGGTATATTGGATCTGCAGATCCAAGTTCTTCACCCATGGCCCGTCACGATAGAGTTTCAGCTTTGTGCTGACCTCCACACCTTCCGCTCGAGCCAAGCCGACATTCTGCGCGCAGAACCCAAAAGACCCAGGCTCCGTACAGACAGCAGGATCAAAGACCGACAAAATAAGATTGCGGTAGCGGGTCCAAAAATACCCGACGCTGATGCTGCCTCGATCATTTGGCAATGCCTGTTCGAGGGCCACATCAAACGCTTGGCTCTTTTCAGGTTTCAAATTGGAGTTACCAAAACCAGGGAAAAACAGCTGATTGATCGTGGGGGCCCGAAAACCGGTCGAGTAGCTGCCTCTGAACTTTGTGCCGGTCTCCTTGAGCAGATATCCTCCGGTCACTCGATAGGTGGTCGCGCTTCCGAATACGTTGTACTCATCCTGTCGGATACCCGCCGTACCAAACACACGATCCCAGAGATTCAACTGTGCCTCTCCAAAGCCAGCATGGCTACTGACAGATTTGTTCTCGAAGACGGTGATGCTGGTCAAGAGATC
Source organism: Nitrospira sp. (assembly GCA_019636945.1). GTDB lineage: Bacteria > Nitrospirota > Nitrospiria > Nitrospirales > Nitrospiraceae > Nitrospira_D. The sequence continues at coordinate 46,823 of JAHBWO010000008.1, forward strand.
ACGATAGTCGCCTCGCTGTTCGCGAAACTGATATCCCGCCGTCAATCTAAGCGGTTTGCCGACTTGGATATTGTGCTGCCATTCAATTCGATTACTCGTGGTTCCGATTTGAGACCGAAACGGGGATCCAATGGATCCCGTGGCTCCCGTCACAAGACTCCGTTCCACCGTGCCACCGTCACTCACCAGATTTTCAGTGGCCCGTGACAAGGTCAGTTGTTGCGACCACCAGGCGGTGATCGGTTGCATGTAATTTCCTGCAAACACATATTGGACACTTTTGGATCTGGCACCAAACACATCCGCCGGCTCTGACGCGAAGGTCGTCGAATTAAACGTAAAGCCGTCAAAATTCACACTGCCGTCAAGCCAACGAAAACTAAACTCCAGCCGTCCGTCCTTCGGCAGGTCCGCACCCAGTCGAACAGATCCTTGCCAGTTGTGGTAGCCATCACGCTCAGCTGCGCCACGTCGGTAGTTGATCGCTGAAAATCCGGCCGTATCCAAACGGGCGATCGAGCCTGAAAAATCAATCGGTCCTTTCTTGCCGGCCAGACTGCCCCCTTCTCGAATCGTATTGAATGATCCATATTCGACAAAACCTGAGACGTTGGGTTTCTCTTGTCCCCGCTTGGTCGTGATGTTGATCACACCACCCATGGCATCCGACCCCCAGAGCATGCTCTGGCTCCCACGCAAAATTTCGATTCGTTCGATGTTGTCGGACGTGAGATTCGCAAAATTGTAACTGCCCAGGGTGGCACTGTTGACGATCGCCCCATCAATCAACACGAGTGTCTGCTCAGGCGTTCCCCCGCGCATCCGCACATCAACCGTTGTGCCGAGTCCTCCACTTTGAAAGACCGCAAGACCCGATGACCAGCGAAGCGCTTCGGCGACTGTTCTGATTTTCCGTTGTTGCATCTCCTCGCCGGTGATGACCTCAACGGCACTGGTGACTTGTTTGGCCGGAATTGGGGTCTTCGTCGCACTCACCACGACATCAGGAGCCTCGACGGTCTCCTGTTGATCGGCCATGGCGATGTCCTGAGCGAATGCAGCGGGGTGCAGAAAGTAGAGAAAGGCGATAAGGAAACAACAGGCAACAACAAACCGGGGACACCGATACACACGATGCATGAAAACCTCCCTTTGACTCGAAGGGTGTGAATGTTTCCCGTCCGTTGGGTCTCCTGACTTGCGGCTCGTCGTTTCCCTGCGCCTTCCCATCCTTTGCGTGAAACGTAAAACGTCATTCGTGAAGCGACTGCAAGAAACCCCTTCCGCTTCACGAGAGACACTTCACGACCCACGCCCTAAGACAGTGGCATTATGCAGAGTCACTCCCCGCTTACAGTGGCGGCACCGTGATGGACTTGCACCATCTTCCCCGGCACTGACGGTCTATCTCGTTGTGAGTTCTTTCCTCCTTCCTCTCGGCATCCACCAGTATGGAACAGAAAAAAGGGATGCACCTTCCCCTGCTGAGTACGAGTACTCACGTACGACATCATCGATCTTCCGAGCTAGCTTCGCATATAGTCTGCCCGAAATTGAGTTGTGCTTGGTACCATATTGGAGAAGTCCCAGTCAAACGTGAGGACTGCCGATCGGTCCGACGTATGAGACAGCAGCCGGTCACCATTCTTTGCGACTAAGCTCGGCGCCCTCCAAAAATCGAGTGTCTGCTCCGCACCCGTTCGATTGCAGACGATCACGGGTAGTCCCGTTTCCTGGCTCCGCTGCTCCCATTCCCCATTGGGGCCATGAATGCCTGGTCCCCATGACGCGGGCGACACCAACATCTCTGCCCCTTCGAACTTCAGCGCTCGAGCGATATTCGATGTATAGGCATCGCTGCAAATCAGCACACCGACCTTGACCCCGTCACACTCGATCGGAGCGACACGATCACCCGGGGTCGACCATGACAGTGAGTCACTCACCACATTGAGCTTGCGGTGTTGCCCCACAATCTCGCCCGTCGGACCGATGATAAACACGGAGTTGTAGAACCGCCTGCCCTCTCGCTCGGGACAGCCAAGAAAGACCGTTCGTTTCAACGTCTTGACCAGGCTGCAGACCTGTTGCATCCACGGATCGGGTTGCGGCTGGATCCAATCAAAGCCAACGATATGGGCAAACTGCAGTCCGCACACAGCAAGCTCCGGCGTCACGATCCATTGAGCATTGATTGCTGCGGCATGTTTGATGGCCTCCACAATCACATACCGGTTCCGATCAATAGCCCCGGGAACCGTCTCAAGATGAAGCAGCGCGATCTTGCCCCGCGTCATGTCACTTGTTCCCAGTGGATTGCCGACCGGGCAATGTCACTCGAGGTACGCCTGAGGTCGGATGTCGATCGATGAGGACCTGACACCGATAGACTTGCTCTAACACCAGAGGATCGATGACGTCATCGGGAGTTCCGAGCCGAACCACTTGTCCCTCAGCAAGCAACAGCAGGCGGTCGCAATATTGGCTGACGAGATTCAAATCATGTGAGATCAGAACCACCGTCAAGCCACGCTCATCATTCAATCGACATAGCACCGATCCGATCTCAACCTGATGTTGCAGATCGAGAAACGCAGTCGGCTCATCAAGCAACAAGACGTTCGGTGTCTGAGCCAGGGCTCGCGCAATCATCGTCCGTTGCCGTTCCCCACCGGAAAGGTCCGTTACCGCCCGCTGGGCCAAGTGGGCAACGTCCATCGTCCTCATGGCATCCTCGGCAATGGCCATATCCTCCCCGGTTTCCCATCCAAAGCCACTTCCCCATCGGTTGCGAGGACGATGAGGAAATCGTCCCATTAAAACCGTTTCCGCAACCGAAAAGAGGAAAAGCTGCGGTGTGTCTTGTGGCACCACTCCAACGATACGAGCAATCTCATCTTGCCCCATTGCTGTCAGGTCTCGTCCGAATAAAGTGATACCGCCCTGCTGCGGACTGGCAAGCCGAGCCAAGAGTTTCAACAGGGAGGTCTTTCCTGACCCATTGGGCCCCACGATGCCCAGCACTTCCCCCTGGGCAACCTGAAAAGATACGTCATCAAGGATCCATGGGCTGCTTGAGGATTCCGTCGACTGATATCGAAACCGAAGGGAATGCACCTCATAGGCGTCGCATGGTCGGACCAAGCCACTCACACAAGGCTCGTTGCCTCCACCAGGTTGACTCTCCTGAACCCCTCTCATGCCAACCGATCCTTTCGCCAGAGCAGGAGATAGACAAAGAATGGCCCGCCCGCCAAAGCGGTGATGATCCCGACCGGAACTTCTGTCGGTGCAATCAACGTCCGCGCTATCGTATCTGCCCCCATGAGAAAGGTGCCTCCGACTAATGCTGAGGCAGGTAAGAGCAGTCGATGGTCCGCGCCGATGGCCAGGCGCACGGCATGGGGCACGACCATTCCGATAAATCCGATCATGCCACTGACGGACACTACGGCACCGGTAACCAATGCCGTCAAGATGAAGATGGAGCGCTTTGCCCGTTCTGTATCAACACCAAGCGAGCGAGCCGCATCTTCGCCTAATGCCAGGATATTCAAGGCACGCACCTGTCTGAAGAGGAGGATGAGACTGATCGAAAGATAGACGAGCACCCCAACGAGCCCACTATACGTAGGAGAGGTAAGTGTTCCCATCAGCCAGGCCATCATCCCATATGAACGATTTGGATCCAGGATCGACGTAATAAACATGATCAAGGCGGAGAAGATGGCGTTCAAAATTACCCCGGTCAACAACAGGCTATGAATGGGCAAGCGTTCTGAGTTGGTCGCCATTCGATAGACAATCACCAACGCGACGATCCCACCAGCAAAGCCGCACGCCGGCAACGCCGCTTCCGCTAAGAATGTCGTCCCCGCTCCACATAAGACACCCACTGCTGCTCCGAGCGCCGCTCCGCTGGAGACGCCAAGCACATAGGGATCCGCTAAGGGGTTTCGCAACAAGGCCTGTAAGACAACACCCACCGATGCTAACGAGCAACCGACCAAAAATCCCAGCAACACCCGCGGAAGTCTAATCTGGAGCAAGATCGTCCGTGTGATATCTGCCGAACCGCCATCCGCTTCAGCCTGATCAACGGTTATGGCGCCCATCAACACGCGGAGCATCTCTCCATAGGCAATCGGTTGAGCTCCGAAGTGAAGACACACGAGACTTACCATAACCGCCGTCAAACTCAATAACCCAAGTATCAGGATCAAGCGTGAACGGGTCAGGATGGCTCCTTGCACAACGTTGCCGTGCGCAGGGGGCGCAGAGCCGTGTTTATGAGACAACCGATCGGCACAGGAACGGGGAGACCCTGTGGCTGACAGCAGTTTCACAAGGGCCTCATGGCTGAAGCGCAGGGACACTGGGGCCGAAGAGTTCCGGATGAATCGCCCGGACGAGCTGCTCCAACCCTTCAATGACACGAGGCCCAGGACGATTCAGGAGATTCGACGAGACTTCATGAAATCGCTGCCGTTTGACCGCCGAAAGTGAGTCCCAACGCCGCCATTGCTGCTGCTCGCTTCGCGGTACCGTTTCCACCTCGCCGCTTGGGAAAATCAACACCTCCGGATCTTCCTTGAGCACGGTCTCCATACTCAGTCGAGGATAGGCAACGCCCGCCTGAGCGGCGACGTTGACTCCTCCTGCCAGGCCGATCATCTGATGGATAAAACTTCCCGGCCCGACGCTGATCAACGGCTGGCTGTTCAACACATACAGGACTCGCTTCGCAGGGAGCGTCTCCACTTTGAGTTTGAGCTCAGTCATACGCTGACGGATACGTTGTGTGACGTCGTTCGCGGCTGAGGTTTTCTCGAACATTTCCCCCAGTGTATGCATCTGAAGCGGGATGTCCTCCAACGTCTTGGCATCGAGGACAAAAACGGGGATTTTAAGCTGCTCCAGTTTCAACTGGAGATCGGGGCGGAGAAAGTCTTTGGGGGCGAGCACCATATCCGGTTGCAAGCCGATGATCGTTTCTATGTTAGGATTAGCATAGCCGACTTTGGCTTTGGATTTAGCACCAGCAGGGTAATCACAAAACTCTGTGACTCCGACGATCTGCTCACCCAAGCCCAGTGCAAACAACATCTCGGTGATACTCGGCGCCAACGAGACCACGCGAGCCGGCGGCTTCGCCAGATAGAGACGTCGCCCGGCATCATCGACAAAAGCCCGAGACGAGACATGGGCCATGAACGGCATGCCGGTGAGAATTCCTTGTGGCCGTCGCTTCATGATTGAAACTTTGGAACCATAAGCCGATGCCATACTCACATCAAGCAACAGCAGGCAGACCCAGAGTCCGATGACCCACTGACGCCCGCGATCGCGTCCAAACGGAGTTCCACGCAAGGCCGCAGCAAGTGAACAGCCGAGACGTACAGATACCCCTACAGTGCAGGCCGCCAATGATGCGAGAACACCGCAGGATACCCGTTTCAACGCGATAGCAATAAAAATCCCCAAGGCCTGACCAGACCTTGAGGATTGCCCCCGCTTCTTCATCCTCACCCGTTCCCCAGTCTCGAGGGAACAACGGTCATATCTTCGAGCAGGTCTTCTGGCTCATGGTTCCCCCTACTCCCCGTACCTTCCCATCTAACTCGTGAGGTGTCATTCGTCGTTCGTGAAGCGCGAGGAGGAAACTCCTACGAAATACGCGTCACGAGATACGTTTCACGCACAAGACAGTGGCATCACCGGGTTTCGTCCCCATTCACAGCGGCGGGACCGCGAGGGCTTCAACCCTCTTCCCTTGCTCGAACATTCCTAGGCAGAGCACAATAGGAGAGGGGTAGAGAAGTTGTCAAGATCGACTAGATTACTCCTCCACCACCCGTTGTATCATGAGAAGAATCAGATGCTTGTGAGCGTATATCCGGCTATGGTAGTATCCGGTAGTTCAACTGGATTTCACATCAGCGAGAAGGAGTACGATCGTGGCATTTATGTGTGAAGTGTGCCTCAAGAAGCCGGTCTCCGGAAACAATGTCAGCCATGCAAACAATAAGACCCGGCGCGTGTTCAATCCCAACATTCAAACCGTGCGAGCCGTCGTCGGCAAGAGCCACAAGCGGATCCGCGTCTGCACTCGCTGCCTGCGTTCCGGGTTGGTCAAGAAAGCCGTCTAGTCTTTCCTCACGGTTCACGCAACGCTAGGGTGCGCCCCACAGAATCCGGCCTCCTCGCTCGACCAGCTTGATGACTGCTGGATCATCAGGCGACAGAGTGAGGGTGCGGTTGCCATCTTTGCTTCGAAGCACAAGCCCAACCTCGCCGTTTGCATCCAACCCAATCCCCGCACGGGCTTTCCCTTTTGCATCCAGGAGTAAGAATTCTTCAGCGTTCACTCCATTCGACTTCTGTGCTTCGGCAGAGTTCGGAAGAACGACCTGGGTGCTGACGATCCCACCGACTATTCCGCCAAAAAATGACGCAACGCAAAGTATCAGCATCTGTTTATTCATCACGGCGGATCCTTTCGTACAATGAAGCTGAAATCTATCTCCACGTGGTTTATTAAGGAAGTCGGTACCCTACAGGGCAACCATAGGCCTCTCAATGAATCGTTCGCCTCAGAACATGCGTCAACTCATCTCCTGGTGTCATGTACATGCACTGGATCTGGCATTCGTTCTTGATTTTGAGATAGGTGCTAACTGTGCATATTGAGTGCCTACAGGGCAGATCCCTTATAATCGCTGCACTGAGTATTTGAGGTTGTACACAATCCATGAGTTAAGAACCAACCGCACAAGCAAATCGATAACGCTCTCTCTTGATTATTCACAAGTGAGCTGATCTTGCATGTGCGAAGAGTGCGGATTCGCTCCTGGCCAACATCCCAATTGTTTGAGGAGGATGGCACTGAGGGAAGTTGCACAATCCCGTGGAAAAGAGAGGCCCTGTAAGGCCATCACCTATGTTGAGAGAGGTTCTGGAAACCTAGGTTGCCTGGAAAGAGTTATACGAGATACTGTCTGACAGCACCCTGAGCCCAGTCGTCAATAGTGGACGCCATAGGTTACAGCCTCATGCCGCTGGCTGTTGACGGGCCCACTGTTGGGCAAATGCCGCCGGTGAGCGATTTCCCAGTCTCGAATGGCGTCGCTGACGGTTGTAGAAGACATCCATGTACTCTGCGATCTCCCGTCGGGCCTGTTCCCGCGTTTCATAGCGCCGGTGATGCACCAGTTCGTTCTTCAGCGTACCCCAAAAACTTTCCATCGGGGCATTGTCGTAACAGTTGCCTTTCCTACTCATGGATGCGGTCATGCCGAACTGGCGTAATCGATCTTGATACTCTTGGGCACAATACTGCGAGCCGCGATCGGAGTGGTGAATCAGTCCTGGTTGCGGGCGCTTCGCCCCCACCGCCATGACCAGGGCCTGACTCACCAACTCCGTCGTCATCCGGCCCTCCATCGCATGGCCAACCACCTCGCACGTGTACAGATCCTTGATCCCGGCCACATACAACCACCCTTCCGCCGTAGGGACGTACGTGATATCGGTGACCCAGGTCTCATTCGGTCGCGTGGCAGTAAACGTTTGGGCCAACCGGTTGTCCGCAACGGGCAGCGCGTGATTCGAATTCGTGGTGGTTTTGAACCGGCGCACCTGGGAACAGCGCAGCCCAAGTTTCTTTCGCAGCCGCTTAATGCGGCCGACTCCGGCTAGGAAACCGTCCTCACGCAGTTCGGCTTGCAGCCGTTCCGGGCCATAAGTCTGACGCGTGCGCACATGCGCAGCCTGGATCGCCACTTCCAGCCGCGCATTCTCCTGGGCGCGTGTCGAGGGACGACGGTGCTGCCAGGCATAGTAGCCGCTTCGAGACACCTCCAGTACCCGACACAGCATGGCTAGGGGATACTGGTGGCGCAGCGTCGTCATGAGTGCGTACCGGGCAGCTGCGCCTTTGCAAAGTACGCGGTGGCTTTTTTTAGGATATCGCGCTCCATCCGCGCCTCGGCTAGCTCCCGTTTGAGGCGAGACACCTCGGCCTCGAGATCGGTGACCGGCCGTCGGACGTCGCTCAGCCCTGCCAGCCGCCCATGCCGCGCCCGAAACACCCAGTTCGCGAGCGTCTTCTCGGACATGGTCAGTCGTCTTGCCGCCTCGGGAATTGTCAGCTCCTGATCAAGCACCACCCGCACGGCTTGCTCCCGGAACTCCTTCGTATACTTCTGTCGCGGTAACCGTTCCATCCCACACCTCCCACCCTCAGATCATAGGTTGAAGGCGTCCACTTTTTCGAGCCTAGCTCACCCCTTACGACACGTCGGAGCAGAACGGCTGTCGGCTTACAGACGGCAAGGTCTGAAGTTGAGAACGAGACTGCTCCTTGCAGCAAGGCGTTTCGGGTATGACCTGGGGAACATACGACTCTCTATCCTTCTGAGACTCTCTGAAAGGTACCCCGTCGATGCAGACCGTGGCGATCACTTCCCCTTGTCAGTTAGGGCTTCGTGCCGATGAAGACGAATCCATCCGTTTTCCCGCTATTCCATGCGGCGCTGGTGAGCTGCTTGGTCACAGCATCAAATAGTCCGATCCCGTTCACCGTCTGCGTTCCAAGCGTGCAGCCGCTTTGTCCACCAAATGTAATGGTCACGGTAAACACATTCCCGTCTGTCCTCGGTACAAACGTGCCGCTGAACAGACAGCCCGCACTAGAACTGCCTGAGACTGTTCCTGTGGATGTCAGAACGGCCGTCGCAGTTTCAGTCGCCGTGACAGAACCACTATAGGTGCCTGCAATGGCATTCGGATCCGGCGTCAACTCATAATCGGTATCGTACGCCGTCGAAAACGTGCTCTGCGTGCTGTTCTGATAGGCGATCGTGCCACTCAAGTTTTGCTTGGTGACATAGCTGCCATTGATTGTCCCGGTGAGCAATCCAGTTTGCAGATTGAAGTCTCTTGCATCCGACGAAGTGAATGCTCCACTTTGAGCGCTGCTCGTTCCTTGAATAAACCCTTCAAGGAGTGAGGGGTTGCCAACTGCAGAATAGAGGAGCCAATAGGCACCGTTGTCAAGAACCAGTCCGGTCACGGCACGATTGCTGTTCGTCGTCCCCCTCCAAATCCCCTCGGCAGGATTTGCCGTGAGCGCCGGAGGAGCTGGCGTCGGCGTATCCCCCTCACCACTACAGGCAGAAAGACTCACGAGCCATAACAGGCCGATCACTGGAGGCACCATCCATCTCCGCTGCATCACTGTTCTCCTTATGAAGCGACGTCCGACCTCTCGAAAACTGGACGAGTATTTTTAGCAGCCTGCATAGAATAACTCCTATCCCACTCTAGAAGGGGACAGGAGTATGGCCAATCGATCAGCTGATCAAAATTGGACAAAGCGGTTTGATTGCTAGCGGAACATCGAGGACAATCGAAAAGAAGGAACAGTCAGGGCAAGCGTGCTTGAAAGAAGGGAACACTGGGTGCTTTTACCGGACGGCGCAATGAAGAACGACTGCACCGGATGAGCGAGTCGGCCGCATACGAAGTGCGGTTTGGAGCGGGCGATGGGATTTGAACCCACGACAACTTGCTTGGGAAGCAAGGACTCTACCACTGAGCTACGCCCGCTCGTTAGGGATCTTATACAGCAACACTGGCTGAGTGTCCAGCTGCGGATAAGGCCTGGATCGAAAACCTGCCGAAGTTGGTTAACCAACCCGAACCGCATATTTTGCAAGTGAACGATAGAGGAAGACAGGCAGGTCGTCAAGTTCCAGCTCCACGTTACCGTTCATAATCCTTCAGTGTCAGGATAATTGAATTCATCTGTTTACGTTTTGGCATTAACCCATCAGTACGAGCACCCAACGCAAGTTTTTCCTACACGTATAGGAAATGCGGCAGTGGAGACAATAGTCCGCAGCTCATCCTGAGAGACTGTCCATGAAGAACCACGGCCTGACAGCCGTGGTCTCCATGTTTCATGCTTCGCATGAGCCGCTTCGCGGCGCCCTGCTCTCACCCCCATCCTTCCAGATGGGGTACTCCCGCTCGAATAGACTTCAGTCTTGGCCTTCAACGCCGCAATAATACGATTATCAATGTTGCGCATGATCACTTGTCCT
>JAHBWO010000080.1 GCA_019636945.1 Nitrospira sp.
AAGACCCTCACCTCACTCTCCGTGGGAATCTTGGTCAGCTCGGACGGGAGCGCCGACACTTCACCGATCCGCCCAAACATCGGATCGCGGATAATCCGAACCGGATCGCCGAGTCGAATACCTTCCCGTTGCGATTGGCCCGCCGTCTTCGGCTGTCCGTCTCTCTGCGGAATGATAATCTCCGGACGAATCACGCCGGCCCTGATCTGTGTCGCCCCGGAAATCGAGGCTTTCTGACCAGCATGGGATGAGAGAAGCGTGAATGTCTTTGCGGCCATCGGAATGGTCCCAAACCCCTCGGTCAGGATCAACGTAAACCCCACCTGTTCGGTACCCGTAATCGCGACACCCAGGTCATAGCCCAGCAAGGCACGGAGGTCTTCATCATGAATCCCACCGACCACCAGACCCGCCACGCCGACAGCCTTCGCCTGTTTCATCGTCTCTGCCGAGAGAAACGAGCCTCCTACTACCACCTTGCCCTTCATGGCGGACGTGAGATGATTCGCCGTCAATGGGTCGTCCGGAGCTTGTACCGCAACCACAATGTCACCGGACGTCTCCCCACCAATGCCGAAAATTCCCTGAACGAGACTACAGGTCGTCTCGACCACGACACCTTGCTGTGGAATCGTGTCGGTGATTGTGCCGTCCACATAGGCCAGCAGCTCCAGCACTCGCGGCGGCTCACGTAACAAGACTTGTCCCGTGACGGACGAGATGGAGTCGATGGTACCGGAGACCGGTGAGCGAATTTCCGTCTTGAACCACTTGATCAGCGGGTTATTCTCCGCCAGGATCTCGTCCTTCGCGACCGCATCACCTTCTCGTTTGGTCAAATACCCTTTCATCTCCCCAGGCGTGACGCTGAGTTGATTAGCGAGGTTGATCGGAAAGACTTTCCCGGGCAACTCCGCTTTGGCCACCACCTGATCAGATCGCACCCGGTCGCCGACGGCGACTACTACTTTTCCTGGGAGCGGTAGCATCCGGCGACGGTGAATGACCGTCTGTTCCGTGACTGTGAGACCGGGGGTATAGGAATGGGCCATAGTTAAGAGCCAATGGCTGATGGCATATGGCTAATCGCCTGGTTCACAGAAAATCCGGCGTGACCCAAAATAAACTGAACTCGAACGCGCAATCTGTCGTGAGCATTCTGCTCTTCGGCTATACGCCATATGCTATCTGCCATCAGCTCTCCTTCGGATAGAGCCCGACCGCATCGAACCATTTCGTGAGGGACGCTACACGAGCCTGTTGTTCAGCCGGAAGTTTGAGTGGTCGCCCACGTCCGTCAAGCAAGAGTCCAACCACACCACCATGGACTTCTTTCGTTACAGCCACGCCTGCCCCAGCACCCATATTGACACCCTTGGCAGGCTGAACCCTGATCATAGCCTTCTGCTCACCTTCCAATGGAAACAACTTCAACTCGCCGAACCTCAATTGTTCCTTGGTGAGCTTCCCATCGGGCCACGTGGTCTCAATATCAGCACAGACCTCACCGTTTTTCCCTTGCCCAATCGGCGCCACGCAAGTCCCGAGATAGACCATGCAATCTCGCACAAAGACATCTGTCGCCGCCTTCTCATTGATCGTCGAGAGCACACCAAGGTGCGGCATCATGAAGATGCTGTCGACCGATACCCTCGTACAGCCCATCGGCTCGTAGGCATCGACCATCATCAACATGGATTGAATCCGACGCGGGGCATGGGACAAGATCCCGCCGCTTCCGACGATCAGATCCAGCTTCAGCATATCGATCAGTGACTTGCCTGAAGCTTGCTGTTCGAACACATCGGAAATCGTCCGTTCTTGCTGGACCCCTTTCAGCCCAGTGGCCAGCGACTTGTGATGGATCAAGGCCAGCCGCAAGGCCTCACGCGCGATCGCCTGTTCAATTTGCAACTCGTCAAGCGTCTGCGGAATGGTTGTCGGACGGATCATTTTGTTCTTGATGCGGTTCCGCAGCGTCTGTTCATCGATCGTGAACGGCACCCACCGCATGATATTGGCGAGTCCCGCTTCAGCCAGGACGTTCGACACGCTGTAGGACATCCCAAGATTGGCACTGACCGTTCGATTGAATGCCCCCTCGAACACGGAAAACACGTCGGTCGTGGCTCCACCGATATCCACGCCGATCAGGTTCAGATGTTCCCGCTTCGCGATCGCTTCCATAATGAGGCCGACGGCTGCTGGAGTCGGCATGATAGGCGCACCCGCCATTTCCATCAGCTTCTTATAGCCAGGCGCCTGCTGCATCACGTGTTCGAGAAACAGGTCGTGGATCTTGTTCCGCGCCGGTGCGAGGTTCTCGCGTTCCAGCACCGGTCGAATGTTGTCCGTCACGACGAGCGCAGACTTCTCTTCAAGGATCTTCCTGACTTGTGGTTGAGCTTCCTTGTTGCCTGCGTAGATCAGCGGCAACTTGTAGGTGACTCCGAATCGCGGACGCGGTTCCGCCGCCGCCACATACTCGGCCATCTCCACCACGTGATTCACTGCCCCACCGTCCGTTCCTCCGGCCATCAGAATCATGTCCGGCCTCCTGGTACGGATACGCTCAATCTTTTCGTGCGGCAACCGGCCATCGTTCGCCGCCAATACATCAATGACGATCGCCCCGGCCCCCAGCGCTGCGCGTTGCGCGCTCTCGCCCGTCATATTTTGTACGACACCGGTCACCATCATCTGGAGACCACCGCCCGCACTGCTGGTGGAGATGTAGATATCGACACCCGTCTTCTCATCGCGACAAGGCGTGATGATCTGATCACCATCCAAAATCTTACGCCCTGACAGCTCTTCAATTTCCGCAATGGCGTTCAGCACCCCGCGCGTGACGTCTTCAAACGGAGCCTCAACAGTCGTCGGCGCTTCGCCGCGATAGGTCTGTCGATAGGTATCCCCAACTTTCTCGATGAGAATCGCTTTAGTGGTGGTACTGCCACAATCTGTGGCGACGATGACGTTGAACGAGTTGGCAACCTTAGCCGATTCGTGGTGTGCCATTAGCAACCACTCCGGCTAAGAGTGCGTCGCTCGTCGCACGTGAAGCGTGAAGCGTTAGAGATCTGAAACGAGATTCGCTTCACGAAAGACGCTTCACGGCGGTATGTCATTGAGCGACTGCTCCCTGTGGAGCAGACTTTGCTTCAATGATGGCAATGAGACGAGCCACCGTGTCCCGGCGTTCGAGCAATCGCGCAACCTGCTCGACTTCTTTAGTATTAAACGCGCAATCAAGGATGGGAGTGAGAAAATGGAGTGACTGGCTGCCCAGAAAATTCATCGGCCCCATAGATTCCAAGAACATCGTCGCCGGCGCCGTCATCCGACGATTGACAATCACGTCGGCAATCCTCTCCAGCAACTGAACATCTTCAACTGCGAGAGATTGATTCTCAGGCTGAACGGCAAAAGCATGGCGTAGACCGGCTCGAAGTTGAGCCAGTTTTTCTGCTGTGGTGGTTCCTGTGAAAAGTGATCGCATCCCTGCAGACCGAACAAGGCTATTGGCAACTTACCGACTAATCCCCATGACTAGTCAGTACTTGGGCACAGGGCCAGACTCTACATCTCGCTTATACTGCTCATGCGAGATAGATGCGTTGGACAGGCAGCGGTTTCGCGCTTGGATGTCATCGATTCTGAAACATTCCTGTTCCTGCCAGGCTTGACCGGTCTGATACAGCTGCTTTGACGAGCAGCCAGCAAATGCTCCAGTGCCCAGCGTGAGAAGCCCAATGAGGATAGAAAACAATCGCATACGTGCAGGTCGGAGAAGGCAAATCTCAGACGAGCCGCATTATATGAAGGGGGTGAAAGAGAGTCAATTCGGTGGTGAGTAGCTGATCGGTTTTCTTGACAGCCGTTGCGAAATTCTAGACTATGCACGGACTGTGAGTACAAAGGAACAAAATGAGCGCAAGTTTTCGAGTTGGCAGGATTTGAAGGACGGAGGGAGACGCTATTGGCTCGGTGTCCTCGGCCATTCAGGATGGAAGGCACGGTATGTCAAAGAAGTTGATGCCAGAGAGGTTACGATCCGTTTCTATCAAGAGATCTACGACGAAATGGCCAATTAGTTGAGGTTCATGACAAGTATCCAGTAGACTTAGGACATCGAAAGGTCTAACGGGTATGGAACCTATTACACGTAAGGCAGTTGCAGAAAAGCTTGCCGCCTACCTGAGACATGAGATGCCCTTGCATAGCCTTGTATCCTGGGCAGAATCGGCAATGATGGACGGCGAATTCGATCCAGCCAATCTTCCGACCATTCGTGACGTTGTCGCGAGGATCGGCCTCGCCGACGTGCGCGCATTCGGGCTCACGTGGGAGGACTGCGAGCAACTTCTCACTCAGCTCGGCTACTCCGCACAAGTCAGCATCGTCGCTCGGTAGTTTTCATTCTGATCGCACTCAACAACAGTCCTGACCAATCTCCCCATCTTGACTGCAAGATTTTTCCGGTCAGCGTTTACACTGATCAGTCACCTGCGTCTAAAGATTATGGCCGTAGGCAATGCTGTAATCTTACAGGGAGGCGCGGTGTGATAATGAGAACATGGAAACGATCGGTAGTACTGGCGACTCTCGCTGTTGTTCTAGCGGGAGTGTTGTATGAAGGCGGAACCAATCACGCTGCGGCAGAGGGAATCTTTGATGATGTGAATCTTGGGCTGCTCTCTATCGGCGGTCGCGCGACCTACTTTGATCCAAAAGACGGAGACGGGAACTGGTTCGGCGGCGGCCAGCTTCGGCTGCACCCGTTCAAATTTCTGGCCGTGGAAGGCTCTGTCGACTATCGCAAGACGGACCTCAGTTCCACCACCGTCCGCACTTTTCCCGTTCAAGGATCCGCGTTGATCTACCCATTCGGCACCAAGCGGCTGTCTCCGTTCATTCTCGGTGGAGCCGGCTGGTACTTTACCAATGTCGAAGGCCCTCACGGCTTCGACAAGACACAACATCGATTCGGCGCCCATGCAGGGGTAGGCCTACAGCTCTTTCTCAGCGAACATCTCTCGCTCGACAGCACCTACCGCCATATCTGGCTGGAGAAAATCGAATCCAAGGATTCCTCGCTGCATGATAAGCAATTCCAGGACAATGGCCACATGGTGACCTTTGGATTGAACCTGCACTTTTAGCCATCACCCGGGCAAACACTGCCCGTCGCATGACACGCAGTGAAAGGAAACTATATGAAGAAGGGTAAAGCCGACATGCGTTCCGAGTACAAACGGTCTGACTTTGCAAGGCTGGAAAGAGGAAAGTTTTATCCTGCAGTGGCCGCAGGAACTTCTGTCGTCCTGCTGGAACCAGCTATCGCCAAGGCCTTCCCTACCTCAAAGGCCGTTAATGAAGCACTGGCCAGCTTGCTCATACTGACTGAGCAAACAACGCGCATAACCCGACGCTCAACCCGGACACGCAGAAAGAAGGCGCGTGCCGCCTAGAGCATTGCTGAAGTCTTGACCTTCAACCTCACCGGGGAACCCTGCGAGCAACTCCTCACTCAGCTTGGGTATTCCACACAAGTCAGCACCGTCGCCCTTTGATTTTGCGGGCCCTTTTCGCACCTGCAATATAGGATGTACCTCAGTAAGCCCCCCCGTACTAGGTGCAATCGAGCACATTGACAACCGATTGAGCGCGCGCAACAATCACGCGCCAGTCTCCAGTTCGTCGGTGTGTGCTCTGCACAGCAGTGCTCTCACCAAGTAATCACACGACTTTGATTTGGAACGTGAGACGAGATAGATGACTCCCCAAAGCAGCGCGAAAGAACGGTTGGTGCAGACGTTCAGATTCCTGAAGGAACTCAACGAGCTTCGCAACCCCGTACCGCGTGATTTGTTCGGGGCGGAGGTGATGCACATAGAATCCTGGCCTTTGCATCCGTGTGTGAAGGTGCGGCGTGGCGACCGTACAGAGGACGAGATCAACGACGTGGCAGAGATGGAGATGGTGCCACTCATCCAAATTCAAAGGGCACGGTTGACACCATGTCCAGAGCCACCCACGATCTTGGATGGCTGGTTGAATCCAGGATGGCAGTCAGCGAACGCCGAAGCACAGGTATTGGAGTTGCGTAATTTCCAAGGCAAGGAGAAACAAACCACCACTGTTGCCTTTACAGATGACCATGAGCGCACAGCCGCGCTAACCCAGTGGGTAGGGGTACGGGCAAAGTGGGCAGAAGCAGAGCGGCCAGCTATCCTGGCACGACAGCTTTTTGAGCGAATTCACGCACTGTGGACGATGATGCAGCGTGAGGGTGACGACGTGGAGCTTGTGCTGGCTGATGGAATGCTCAGTGTACCAGAACACTCCATCCACCACCCTGTGTTGATGCAGCGGATAAATCTAGATTTCGATCCGACATTGCCAGAGTTTCGCTTCAGCACTGGGACAGAAAGGGTGGAGTTACACCGCGCGCTGCTTCGGCTAATACCAAGCGTTGAAGGACGAATGATAGCCCACTTCGACAAACATTTAGAGGAGCAGCCCGTAGAACCGCTTGGAGGCGAAAGTACACAGGGCTTTTTCCGTAGACTTGTGCAGGGTCTCTTCAATGACGGCGAGTTTTTCGAAAGCAAGGTAGACGGTGCTTCGACTAGCCAACCAAGTATTTGGCGCGAGCCGCTCATGTTCCTCCGTCCACGGACGGCTGGTCTGAGTACTACATTGGACTACATCCTGGAGGATTTGGACAACAAAGATACTCAGGCACCAGAAGGATTGGCGCGGATTGTTGGTGTAGAGATCACGAGTACTTCCGAGACACCAACTATGGGTGCTAGCGAAGATCCACGAGTCCTAGCAGCGTCGGAGTTGGACATACTTTTTAGTAAACCGGCGAATGCCGAACAGTATGAAATCGCGGCTCGATTGATGAAAGCGAACGCCGTGCTCGTGCAAGGCCCTCCAGGAACAGGGAAAACTCATACGATTGGAAACCTACTTGGCTACTTACTCTCGCAGGGGAAAACCGTACTCGTAACAGCACACACAACGAAGGCATTGCGGGTGCTTCGCCGACAGGTTGACGACGCCCTCCAACCGTTAGCCATCAGCGTGCTTGAGAGCGATGCGGAAAGCCAGGCACAGCTTTCACGTGCAGCACAGGACATTGCCGAGCGACTGTCCTGCTCAGACGCAGCAAGCTTGCGGCGCGAAGCAGGTGTGCTACGCGATAAGCGACGAAAGTTACTAGAGAACAAAGAATTATTGCGTCGGCAGCTCCGGGATGCTCGCTTCAGCGAAGTGGAAGAGGTTGTAATAGGCGGGGAAGGGTTAAGCCCGATTGAAGTGGCGAAGCGCGTGAGAGCTGATGCGGAACGCGATGGGTGGATACCGGGACCGCTGCAGCCTGGTATTTTGTGTCCGCTCGCCGATGCCGAGATTCGACAGCTGTATAGTTCACAAGGCATCCTCGCTCCAGCGGACGAAGCACAGCTTGCGATATCCCAGCCCGCACTAACTCAGTTGGTTACGCCTGCCGATTTTCGACTGCTGGCTGAGGAGCGAGCAGGGGCAAGTTTGCGTGCGCAAGCACATCGACCCGAGCTTTGGAGCGAACATGCGGTAGCCAGCTATACCACAACGCAGCTCCAGGACCTACATCAACGCGTTCGGCAGGCTGCAACGATCCTGGCCGAGACCCACAACTGGCTTAGAGAAGTCTTATTCGCTGGATGGGTTGGAGGGGGCCTGCAGGAGGCATGGCACGACCTGCTAGTTGGGATTGAGGCATTGGCAAGCGAGGCCGGCAAAGCTCACCGGCTTATCATGGCATACGGGCCAGAGCTCCCACAGGATCGACCATTGGATGAAGTCACACTACTGCTTAGTGACATCGTGGCCTTTCTCGAATCAGGTGGGACGTTCGGCTTGAAGACAAAACTCACACGCCGGGCTTGGCATCATCTCGTAGAATCCTGTCGCGTAGAGGGTCATGAGCCGCGCACACTGGATGAGTTTCGGGCGTTGCATGCCAAGGCCCAGCTGGAGCAACACCGAAGCCGCCTCGCCGCCCGCTGGCACCGCACCATAGAAAGCCTGGGCGGGCCGACTGCAGAGAGTCTTGGACGCTCACCGGAACGCACGGCTCAGAGCTACGCTGCGGAAATACGCACGCGCCTCGATTGGCGAAATACTGTGTGGGAGCCGCTGATCGGTGAATTACGTACCGCTGGCTTTCGCTGGGACACATGGCTGGCTGCGCATCCACCTGTACCTGGAGAGCATGGTGAATTGGCCAGGGTGCAACGGGCTGGGTCCCATGGACTGGTAGAGATTGTTGAAGCGCAGGCGGCACGACTCAAGCAAGCCGAATTATCGGCAGACTTGCAGACTCAGCGAACCTATCTCGCAGGCTTCCCGCAGAGCGATTTGGCTTCCGTGCTCCTCCAGGCTCAGGACACCTGGAATGAGGACAACTACGAGGAAGCCTGCCGCGAGCTGGCACGGCTCGAAGGTCTCCGCAAAGTATATGAGGGTCGCATTATTTTGCTTGAAAAGCTTGAGGCGTCCGCACCTGGATGGTCACATGCAATCGCTGGGCGATCCAAGCTACACGACGTGTCTCAGCCTCCTGGGGATACGGCTGCTGCCTGGCGCTGGCGGCAATGGCTTCAGGAGTTGGATCGGCGTGCATCAGTTTCGATGACGGCGCTTCAAGAGCGGCTTGACCAAACAGAAGATGAGCTGCGGCTAGTTGCTGGGCAAATTATCGAGCACGAGACATGGGCTGCACAGCGCGATCGCACGGGATTGCAAACACAACAGGCATTGTTGGGATTTGTGCAGACGCTTCGGAAAGTTGGCAAGGGGACTGGGAAGCGCGTACCGGAACTACTGAGACAAGCAAGGCAACTTCTCGCGTCTGCACGCCGTGCAGTACCGGTTTGGATCATGCCTTTGAACCGTGTCTACGAGAGCTTTGATCCACGCAACACAAAGTTTGATGTGGTCATTATTGACGAAGCGAGTCAGAGCGATGTGACCGCTCTAGCCGCACTATATCTCGGGCGCGAGCATATCGTGGTCGGCGATAAGGAGCAGGTCACCCCCGATGCCGTGGGACAGCGTGTGGATGAGGTGCAGCGGCTCATTTCCACAGATCTGCAAGGCATTCCAAATAGTCACCTATACGACGGACAGACTTCGATTTATGACCTTGCGGAAACAGCGTTTGGCGGTGTGATCTCGTTGCGGGAACATTTCCGTTGTGTTCCAGAGATCATTGAGTTTTCCAATCATCTCTCTTATAGCCATACCATTCGCCCTCTGCGTGAGCCTCTTTCAGCCAGCGTACGCCCTGCGCTTGTGGCACACCGCGTCCTGGGCTTCCGCGACGAGAGGAACAAGACCAACCAGGTTGAAGCCGAGGAAATCGCGTCGTTAGTAAGCGCCTGTCTGAGCGATCCAGAATATGCTCAGAGCGAATCAAAGCGCCCAACGACATTCGGTGTCATTTCGTTGCTTGGCGATGAGCAGGCCCTGTTGATTGAGAATCTGCTTCGGCGACGATTATCACCTGATGTGTTTGAGAGACATCGATTGCTGTGCGGAAATGCGGCGCAGTTTCAGGGCGATGAGCGAGATATCATCTTTCTTTCCATGGTGGATGGGCCACCTGAGGACGGCCAACTTTCTTATCGGGACGCCGGGCCAAAAGACCTTTACAAGAAACGCTATAACGTCGCGGTGAGTCGTGCCCGCAATCAGCTGTGGATCGTGCATTCTCTTGACCCAGAGACCCACCTCAAGGCGGGCGACTTACGCAGACGGCTGATCGAGCATGCTCGCGATCCTCAAGCGCTCATTCGGGCGATGGAGAAATACTCCAAGCAGACTGACTCGGTGTTTGAAATCCAGGTACTCCAGCGCCTCCTTTCAGCTGGTTACCGAGTACAGCCACAGTGGCCGGTTGGTGCTTACCGGATTGACCTTGTTGTGGAAGGGACAAAGCGACGGCTCGCGGTGGAATGCGATGGTGAGCGATGGCACACACCAGAACAGCTTCATCGTGATCTTGAGCGACAGGCAATTCTCGAAAGGCTTGGTTGGGTATTTGTCCGCATCCGTGGCAGCGTCTTCTTCCGTAACCCCGATGCTGCGATGGCCTCAGTGTTTTCGAGACTGAATCTGCTTGGCATTGAGCCAAGTTGTACTAACGAAGACGACAAGCCCAATACTGGTCAGCCTTTGATAGACAAAATAAGAAGGGCAGCGGAAAAGATTCGTCAGAACTGGAGCAATGACGAACCGAATGTGGATGAGAATACCGAATATAGGCATGAAAAACGGCAATCAACGCGTCCCACCTGATGGGCACAATAGAAATCCCTATAGAGTGGCGTGCTCCAGTCTCGTTAAACCCGAAATAATTAACGCCACAGGTCATTGCTTTTGCATACGACTAACCCATGAATTGTTCTCTCAAAATCGCGTGCGTTGTCGGCCAATGAGATCCGGCGATAGGTGCCGAGGATATTGAGGGAGCAAATGGACAAAATTACAATTGCCGATTGGCTCATGATCCTTGCCGTTTTGCTTGGCCCTCTAATTGCTGTCCAGCTGACTCGTTATCTTGACAATAAGAAAGAGATTCGTGAGCGAAAGTTGGCAGTTTTCAAGAAATTGATGGCAACGCGCGCTTATACAATCTCATGGGATCATGTCGAAGCATTAAACCGCATTGACCTCGAATTCAACAAATCGGAGACCAAAGAAAAAGCCGTTATTGAAGCCTGGAAGGAATATCTGGATCTGCTCGGGAACAAGCAACTAACACCGGAACAATGGGCTGTAAAACGGCTGGATCTGCTTGTAGAATTGCTTCACAAGATGGCAATCGTGCTTGATTATGACTTTGACAAGACACATATTAAAAACTCGTCATACTCGCCCATGGCACACGGTGAGCTTGAGGAACAACTGGCCGCGATCCGAAAAGGACTGATAGAGGTTCTGGAAGGTAAGCGACATCTTCCAATGTTTGTGACCAATTTGCCACGAGGAACAAACTAAGAAAATCATCAGCCCCCAATGCCAACAAACAGCGCGGCTTATAGGTGAAATAGACTCTCCCTGGTCAAAATAATACCTACCGCTATCCTCTTGTGGCTGCCAACCGCTGTCCCTTCACTCTCTTTTTCACAAGAGCGGCCTAGTTGAATCCAAAATTGCGCGCATGAATTCTCCACTCTTCTCACCTTCCAAAATGAAGAATGGGGTGTAGTCAGGTGGTCGTTCACTGCGCGCATCGAACGAGGCCCCTCTCAGGGCGCGCGTTCGGCGAGCAGGAAGGACGACCTGGCTGCTCCCTAATTCTTCCGCCCCCCTATCTTGCTCTCCGTCCCATTCCGCAACCGTTCAATATTCCCTTTATGCTTCATCGCGATCAGCCCGCTCACCGTGAGGGAGAAGAGCATGAACGCTATTGATGGGTGGATCAGCGCAGCGATAACGGGAAAGAGTCCAAAGGCCGTCAGTGCGCCGCCGGAAGAATAGCGCCAGATGGCGACGGCGGCAATCCAGGCCAGCAGCAGCAAGAGCCCAACCAACGGCGACACACCCAGAACTGAGCCGAGTGCCGTAGCCACGCCCTTCCCGCCTTTGAATCCCAGAAACGGTGAGAAGAGATGCCCGAGGAAAGGCGCCAAGGCGACAACAAGAATCGCCCATTCATCTTGCAATAGGTGCATCGCGGCAAACCCCATCACCCATCCCTTGCCCATATCCCCTATCAATGTCAGGATGCCGGCCGGTTTGCCGGAGACACGCAGCACGTTGGTAAATCCAACATTTTTGCTGCCGACCGTGCGTGGATCGGGTAGCCCCATCGCTTTGGAAATGACCACCCCAAACGACACCCCGCCCAACAGATATCCGACAATCACAAGTCCTGCGATAAGTCCCAGTTGTTCCATGCTATTTGCCTTCTCAATCGCTTCTGACCATCACAAAAACTTCTCCGGATGTGCAAAGAACTCCAGCATCACACGATTAAGATTGGGCCAGTCCCGATGGCCTCCCGATCCTTCGCAATAGACTGTTGCACCACCTGAGGCACAGCCTTGATAGACACGACAACCTCCCTCAACCGTCTTGGTCTTGGAAACATCACAGCCATGACACGTCGCCCACCAGGCTGAGGTTTGCGCGCCCCATCCAGGAAACAGGGTGTCGTTCTTGCCGTGCATGATCATGACCGGAATGGGAGCAGGACATTGAAACTCTTCAAGATCCTTTCCAGTCCATCCCGCTGCGCTCGGCGCGATCGCGGCCGGAATTGTTTTCGTCTTGTCGAGCACAGCCAGAGCCAGCGACGCGGTTCCTCCATCAGAATGGCCGGTTGCATAGACTCGTTTCTCATCGATACACCATTCCTTGGCTACCAGTTCCGGAATCTTCCCAAGCTGTTCAACGGTCGAAAGATTCAACTGTTTGTGATCGGCATAGACCACCACAAACCCGGTTCTCGTCGCCTCAGTCGTGAGGCCGGTGAGCCGTTCCGATGCCCAGCGACTCATTCCCGCCGGAGCATAGACCATCAACAAGGGATGAGTAAACGTCGCATCGTAGTTTGAGGGCGTGCGAACCATATATTTAATGCCCTCGGCCGAGACTTTTCCGTCCGTCGCCCCAGCAACACCGGAACGTGAGCCGGCGAGACAATGCCCTGCTGTTGTGGAATAGGTGAACGCTTCGAGCTGGGGAGGCGTCGTGTTTTCGCTGCAGGCGGCCGTTGCGATGTGGAAGAACAACACAACGCAGCCAGCAATGAGGCGGTACAGATTACCGATCACGTTGCGGTTAACCAATCGAGGACAGAGTTGATTCAGATTTTGCAGAGGAATGATGAGACGTCCGTCACAGCCCTTTAGCCACAACCTGCTTCCAAAAGCTCCACACATACTGCCCGCCGGAGATGTACCCGAGCACCAAGGACAAATACAAGGTGACGGTGCCGGCTAAGTGCATATTGCCAAGTTCCGCAAGCCCTGTCCCTTCCAGAATCAGCAGGATGACCGCGATGACTTGGAGCGCCATCTTGTACTTGCCGGTGGTCTCCGCCGGAATGATCATTCCCTCTCCTGCTGCGATGGCACGGATTCCCGTGACGGCCACTTCTCGGGCAATGATCAATAACACAACCAACGCACTCACCCGATCCACATTCATGAGTAGGATGAGCGCTGATAAGACCAAAAGCTTGTCCGCGATGGGGTCAAGTAACTTGCCGAGCTTGGTCACCTGGCCCGTTCGCCGAGCGATGTAGCCGTCCAACATGTCCGTCACCGAGGCAATGGTGAAGACGATCGCCGCCGCCAGCGACTGGTCCGGCGTGGGATTCACAAAAAGAATGATGAAGACCGGAATCAGAAGAATCCGAACGAGTGTGAGGAAATTCGGCAGATTAACCGAGTCCTGCCCGATATCACGCCATATTTCGAGAACTCGATTCATTGCCCCATTCTTCTCCTACCAAATCATCAAAACACTAACTCGACTGGCAAACACCAACAGGATGGTCAAACAGACCGTCCAGCAAGACCGCAGCAAGCGAAGTGGCAAGGCGTACGCTTCGGTACGTTGAGCCTCTGAGCGACGCGAGAACGACGCTGGCGGACTTTTTCAACATCCTGTTAGACGATCCCGTTCTTGAGTAAATCATGCAAATGGACGACACCTTGAATGGTGCGGCCGTCTTCAGTCACGACCAACGTCGTAATGGAAAACCGCTCCATCATCTCCACGGCCTTTGCCGCTAATTCATCTGGTCCAATCGATTTGGGATTGGGTGTGGCTAACTCCTTTGCCGTCGCATTCACCAAGTCCGTTCCACGCTGAATAAACCGTCGCACATCGCCGTCGGTAATGACGCCGAGCAACGCGCCGTCTTGATCGACGACCGTCGTCATCCCGAGCTTTTTCGCCGTCATCTCCAGCATGGCCGCCATCCCGCCGACGGTGCTTTGAACGATTGGGATTTCCGGATCAGCATGCATGAGATCCTTCACTTTGACCAGCAACCGCCGCCCTAAGCTGCCTCCCGGATGGAACCGGGCAAAGTCTTCTGCTTTGAATTCTCGTTTCTGCAGCAACGCCACGGCGAGTGCATCACCCAGTGCGAGCGTGGCCGTCGTACTGGCGGTCGGGGCCAACCCCATCGGACAGGCCTCTTCTGCAACCGACACATCCAGCGCGACATCAGAGTTTTTGGACAATGTCGAGCTCATCCGCCCTGTCATGGAGATGACCGGAATCCCCAAGCGTTTCACAAATGGGAGCAACTGCAACAACTCTTGGGTTTCGCCGCTATTGGAGATCGCCACCAAGACATCCCGACGAGCCAACATGCCGAGATCGCCATGGACCCCCTCAGCCGGATGCAAAAAGAACGAGGAGGTTCCCGTGCTTGCCAAGGTGGCGGCAATCTTTTGCCCGATCAACCCTGATTTCCCCATGCCCGAGACTACGACCTTCCCCTTACAGCGAACGAGCACATCCACGGCTTTGACGAACCGTTCATCGAGCCGACTGACCAACGCCTCTACCGCTCGAGCCTCGATCTCAAGCACACGTCGCCCTTCGGACAGGCTCTCTTCTAGCTTGGCGGATTTTGATTCGCGCCCGGCCAACTTCCCCGTCATCGTACAACAAGTCCCCGTCTCGCGCCCATTGTTATTGCTCTGTACTCTATACACTCATTCAGCTTGTCGGTTGTGCGGCATCCCAGATCCGCACCACCCGTTCCAACAACGCCTTCAACTGATGTAACGGCACCATATTGGGTCCATCGGACAGCGCTTCATCGGGATTCGGATGGACTTCCATAAAGAATCCGTCGACCCCTGCCCCGGCTGCCGCGCAGGCCAACGGTTCGACAAACTCCCGCTGGCCGCTGGACTTCGTCCCGCCCCCACCCGGCAATTGCACGCTGTGCGTAGCATCGAAGACGACAGGATACCCGAACCTCCTCATGATAGGGAAGGATCGCATATCCACGACAAGGTTGTTGTAGCCGAAGGACGATCCTCGCTCGGTCAGCACGATCCGCTGACTCCCGCACTCTTCGATTTTCTTGACGGCATTTCCCATTTCGGTCGGTGAAAGAAATTGTCCTTTTTTTACATTGACGATCTTTCCCGTCTTGGCCGCCGCGATCAAGAGGTCCGTCTGCCGGCAAAGAAACGCCGGGATTTGCAGGACGTCCACAATTTTCCCGGCCTCGGTCGCCTGCTCTTCCGTATGCACGTCGGTCAACACAGGCAGTCCCAGTTGCTCCCTCACGTGTTTCAACACCGCCAACCCTTTTTCTAAACCAGGGCCTCGGAATGAATGGATCGATGTTCGGTTCGCCTTATCAAATGACGACTTGAAGACGTAGGGGATTCCCAAAGACTTCGTCAACTCGGCAATTCGCCCCGCCGTCTCCATGACGAGCTGCTCGCTCTCGATCACACAAGGCCCGGCAATCAGAAACGGCCGCTGCCCCTGACCGACCTTGAACGCACCGATGTCGACAAGTTGCGCCATGGTCACCGCGCCTGGGTTGAGGTCAAGGTTGAGTGGAGAACAGCACGCCATGACATGGAGATCATGCTCGTCACCGCGACCTCAGTCTGAGCCTTGGCTTTGACCTTCATATTCAATGCCCCAACTTCTTCCGGAGAGCTGCTCCCACAAATCCGCTAAAGAGAGGATGCGGTCGATGCGGACGGGAACTATATTCGGGATGAAACTGCGTTCCCAAAAACCAAGGATGATCCTTCAATTCGAGGATTTCAACCAGCCGTCCATCCGGCGAGAGGCCGCTCAGGACAAGTCCCTTCGCACCCAACCGCTCGCGATAGGCATTGTTGAATTCATAGCGATGGCGATGGCGCTCACGAACCTCGTTGACGCCATACATCTTCTGGGCCAACGTCCCTTCTCCTAACTTACAGAGATAAGATCCGAGCCGCATCGTCCCGCCTTTATCGCTGATACCCTGTTGATCCGGCATGAGATGAATCACCGGATGAGGCGACTGCTCATCGAACTCCGCACTGTTGGCCCCTGACAGTCCTGCCACATTTCGCGCAAACTCGATCGCCGCACATTGCATCCCTAAACACAGACCGAGGAACGGCACCTGACGTTCCCGTGCATATCGAATCGTGGTGATTTTCCCTTCAATTCCTCTTGTCCCAAATCCACCGGGAATCAAGATCCCATCAGCTTCGCGCAGAATGCGCTCTGTCCCTTGCCGTTCGATATCTTCGGACTCGATCCAATTGATATTGACCTTCGTTTCATGGTCGATTCCGCCGTGAATCAACGCTTCGCCCAGGCTCTTGTAACATTCCTTCAACCCGACATACTTTCCGACCAGCGCAACGGAGATTTCGTGCTTGGGCCGTTTGATCTTCTGCACCATTGCATCCCACTCGCGAAGATTCGGCTGACCGGTCTCGAGATGCAACTGACGGACGATCAATTCATCCAACCCTTCTTTTCGGAAGACGATCGGCACTTCGTAGATCGTTTCGACGTCTTTCGCCGTGATCACGGCGTCCTTGTCCACATTGCAAAACATCGCAATCTTGCCCTTGAGTTCCGGGGGGATATACCGGTCCGTTCGGCACAAGAGAATATTGGGCTGGATACCGATTTCCCGAAGCTTATTGACCGAATGTTGCGTCGGCTTGGTCTTCAGTTCACCGGCTGTGCCGATATAGGGCACCAACGTCAGATGCACATACAGCACATTGTCGCGCCCGACGTCGTACGGCATCTGTCGGATGGCTTCAAGAAACGGGAGGCTTTCAATGTCTCCGACCGTCCCGCCGATTTCGATGATGGCGACGTCCACTCCCTTGGAGATCCGCGTGATCGCCTGCTTGATCTCATCCGTCACATGCGGCACGACCTGCACTGTCCCTCCAAGATAGTCTCCCCGCCGCTCCTTCGTAATGACTGAATGATAGATCCGGCCTGTCGTGTAATTACTTTCCTTCGTCAGTGAGAGCGAAGTAAATCGCTCATAATGGCCCAGGTCCAGATCGGTCTCAGCGCCGTCGTCTGTGACGAAGACTTCGCCGTGCTGGTAGGGATTCATCGTCCCAGGATCGACATTGATATAAGGATCCAGCTTGAGAAAGGTGATCTTTAACCCGCGGCTTTCAAGGAGGTTTCCAATAGAAGCCGATGCCAGTCCCTTCCCAAGCGATGAGACCACTCCACCGGTCACAAAAATGAATTTATTCATGGCTCCCCCCTCTCCTGGACGTCAGGCTGACCCACCCCAGCTGTGCACCTCATCCTTTAAAAAACATCCCGCTGCTCTTCAGCTCGCGCTTGACCGCAAGATACTCCTGAAGTCGTTCCGCAACATCAGACACGTCCTCCGGACGATCCACCCTCAGTGAGGCATGTTTGGTTTCCCACACACGGATGCGAATGCCATGGTCGAGCGCACGAAGTTGCTCAAGTTTTTCAGCGTCCTCGATGCGACTGGTCGGGAGGGAGGAGAATCGAAGCAACGTCTCTTTCGTATAGATGTACAGTCCAAGATGAATATAGTGAAGCCCTCCGACCACCTGCGGCTGTGGATCGTCGCGAACCAACGGGATCGGAGCGCGTGAAAAATAGAGCGCGTCGCCTTTCGCATCGGTCACGACTTTCACCACGGCAGGATTGAGGAGATCGTCCGTCGAATCGATCACTCGCTTCAGCGTTCCCATCCCCGCGCCGCTTCCCAAAAACGGTTCGATGAGATCGGTCAAGAGGTCCGGCGTCAAGGGGATCTCATCTCCTTGCAAGTCCACAAAGCAATCTCCCGCAAACATGCGGGCCACCGCAGCCACACGATCCGTTCCCGTCCGATAATCGCCGGCGACCATGATGACCCGCCCCCCGAACCGCTCGACCACCTGTTTGATACGCTCATCATCGGTTGCGACGAGCACCTCCGACACGGCACGACAGGCAGCCGCCTGCTCGTACACATGCTGAATCATCGGCTTACCGTTCAGCTCGACCAGCGGCTTCCCGGGGAAACGGGATGAGCCGTATCGCGCGGGAATCACCACGGTCACGGTGCGCGACGCTTTCGTCATGCTCCAAAAGCCTCAGACAACTGTGCAGGTGACACCGTCGCAGTGCCCACCATTCCGACCACGATCCCGGCCGCATAATTAGCCATCATGGCCCCTGTCTTGATATCGGCTCCTGCCGCGAGCGCGAGCGCCAGCGTCCCAATGACCGTATCTCCCGCACCGGTCACATCATAGACTTGCCGCGCCTTCGTCGGAAGATGCCATGATTGCCCGTCCCCTTCATAGAGACTCATGCCCTTCTCACCACGCGTGATCAGCACGGACCGACACCCAAGTCGCTGACGGATCATGGCTCCGGCTTCGTTGATCGTTTGATTGTCGTCCCCGTGCATCCCC
>JAHBWO010000081.1 GCA_019636945.1 Nitrospira sp.
GTCAT
Source organism: Nitrospira sp. (assembly GCA_019636945.1). Classification (GTDB taxonomy): domain Bacteria; phylum Nitrospirota; class Nitrospiria; order Nitrospirales; family Nitrospiraceae; genus Nitrospira_D. The sequence continues at coordinate 6 of JAHBWO010000081.1, forward strand.
AGAGCATGCCGATGCGATGGAGGCTCGGTAAGAACGAGCGCATGACCTTAAATTGGCGGTCTGATGGAATTTCCAGCAGCACACCCGTCATATTGCCGGCAGTGAGATGATGCTTGAACGGGTCGAGAATCATCATGTAGAGAATTGGAATATGATCGATTTCAAGTTTGGCCGCCAGAGCTGCCTTCAACCCAACGGCCACGACTAAGGATGACTCCGACGTACGGATTCGCTTTGCCAGCTGCTTGCCTCGCTCCAGGTCGCCTAGCAGATCGTACTCGGCAAAGATGGCGGATCCCGGTGATGTGGCTTTGAATCCGTCGATCGCGTCGTTATAGGCCTTGAGATCTGACGACTTCAGAATGGTGATCTCAAGACCGGCAGCCTCAAGATGTGTCGGAAGTATCCAGAGTAGAGATGCGAACACGAACGCCATCCGCAATCCGAATTGGACAGGGACGGTGAGTGGTGTTCGGTGTAGGCCAGCCGTACGCGTCATGGTGGCGTGAGCACGGTGAATCTCAGCACGTACGGTAGACAACGGATCGGGTGATGACGATGAATCATGGGAACTCATCACCTCGTGTCCACTGCTTAGCAAATCGCATTGTGCTGCAGTCTGTCAGACGGCTTATTCTCAAGTAGGGAGCAAGCATTATGCCGTCGGCTCATGGAAAATGACTGGGACGGAAGCACCCATATTCATGCAGGTTCGTAAAGGGGTGTCTGGATTATGATCCCAGGTAAGCCACTAGGCGGTGTATCATAATCGATTCATGCTGAATCCAAAAGGATTCAATTGGCGAAATCTACTCGATCTGTGGCCAAGGTTTTTTATCGTACCTTTGTTTGAATGGAGCTGAGATCCCAATCGGCTACGCCGTTGAGGCCGACTTGTCTCAAGAGTGCGGCACGGAGTCGCCGAAGTGAAGGGTCTGTTGGGCTTTTCTCGATCAGTGCACACACACAGCCCATGGCGTCGTACCAGAGTCCGATTGTGGCATTCGTACGAACGCTATCCTGGTCACAGGTCATCTTGGGTGAGATGGTGACGATACATTCGCTGAATTCACATCGTTCGATCATCCCCCCTGCGACGATATCCGAGGCATGAGATGCGGAATCCGGGCTGGCCGACACAAACCAGCGGTATTGAACATTCGGCTCCAATGTCAAGCCTAAGGTCTTCAGGTCGATGGTGTGCACGCCGGCTGCCGGTGGCGTTGAAAGCGGGCCTTCATAGATCGGGCGGACCTTTCGATCATCCGTGATGGTGAATTTCAACGGATAGGAAGTCGGTTTTGACAGAAACCAATTCAGCGTCGGGGTTTGTTTCACCGTCAGACCGATATGGTCCGGTACCAGCGCCACGATTTCCGCGTCAGCCGAATCTTTCCCACGCAATGCGCCACCCACTCGTGCACGGGGAAGCACATTCTTTGGTGGGGCATAGGTCGGCAGCTGCAGGTCATCGTGTTGCCCTGTGAGTGGCGTCGATGGGAGGTCTGCCGCAGGCGTTCCTGTGGCAGAGCTGACGAGGCTCAGGGCTAGTGCAATTCCAACGAGCCTAGAGGAATGGTGGAGGTTCATGACGGCTCCTTTCCAGCTTCAATCGGTTGCTCGCGCGCTTCAAGTTGTTGTGCGCGCCGTCCGACTAGAGCCAGTTATTCATCAATAAGAACGGTGACCAGTACGCTGGATGGCCATAGATCCGGTCGTTCAGAAGTTTCTGTTGGGCACGTTGGAGCGCGACGGCTTTGGAAACCGAGGGATCGCGCAGCTGACGATAAAATTCCGAGATCAAGGTGGCCGAGGCCTCATCGTTGATGAACCACAGGGTAGCGAGTGCGCTGCGAGCACCGGCCTTCAGCGCCACACCGGCCAACCCGAGCGCCGCACGGTCATCGCCGACACCGGTTTGGCAGGCACTCAAGGTCAACAGTTCGAGCGGCTCTTGCCTGAACCGAAAGAGGCCGATCAGTTGATCGAGCGTCTGCATCGTCAGTTTCCCGTCGAAGGTCAAGAGATAGGAATCGTTCACGTCGGTCGAGAACTTGCCGTGGGTCGCAATATGGAGACCTCCATACCGGCCTTCACGCAATTCCCGTTCCAGCCTGGACGTTTGAAAGGCATTGTTCAGGAGTTGGTCACTTTTGTAGAGCTGTTGAATGGATTCCACCTCGTTTGCCACGTAGGGCAGGGCAGGGAAGCCTTGCACCGCGGTCGTAAGGCCGGCGGTGAGGAAGCGGAGTTTCTCGCGATTGAGTGGACGTGGATCGGTCAATGTCAGACCTGGCGTCATGGCGAGCGCGAACTTGCTGACCAGAAACGAGGTGCCGTCGTGAAGCGCGGCCAACGGAATCGTCCGCAGCGCGCTGTCCGGCACAATGACCAGCGTCGAGATGTTCTGATGGGACAGATCTGTTTCAAGAGGTCGGATCAGCCAGTCGTAGAGCTGCTGGGCATGCGGGAGGTATTCACGGGTCGTGCGCTTTTCCACTAGCCGTCGAAAAGCCCGAATTTCTTGAGTCAATTGGTCTGCGGCTACCGGGACTGAGATGCGTTTCAAGCCGGAGGGGAGGCTCATCAGCAATTCCAGCCGGGAATTGAACATGATGGGATAGACGACGGCCGTATCCGCTGATAAGCGATCGAAGGTCGTCAATCTGGACCGAACGGCGTCGACACACTCATCCTTAAAATAGTCTCGCAACTCAGCGGTCTTGTACGCTTCGATGGCATCGCGGGCGGCGCGCAGATCACCATCGACGGCGCGGACCTCGTCGGTCAACGAGGCGCGCTGCAACAACAAGTCGGCTAGTTCAAAAAACAGGGGTTTCACCGTATCCTGCTCACCGACGACAGCATCTGAAGAAGCCTGTGTCAGTTCGGCGCGAATCGGTTGGAGGGTCAGCGTCGCTTGCCGGTAGGAGGCGATGGCCTGGTCAAGTTGTCCGCCTTGAGCCAGCTGACGTCCGAGCTGCCATTGCCAGCGATAGAGTGATTCCGGCGCATCCACCGATTGTGCGGCGAACAGTGCTCGCCTGGTGAGTAGTAACGCTTCATCTATGCGGAATGATGTTTCATAAAGATGACCAAGGTACCCCAACGCGTAGGAGAGGGTCCGCTTGTCGCCTAGGCGTTCCGCGATCGTGACGGCTTCTTGGAGTACGCCGGCAGTGCGCAATAAGAGCGCATCATGTTCTTGGGGCAGGTGAGACAGCAGGCGCTGGTAGGTCACCGCGATTCCGATGAGCCCGAGCGCTGTTTGCCTCGACGGAGGCGATACCGCTTGTAATTGCTCCAGTGCGGCGTCAAGGGTGAGGCGGCTGTTGGTCGCCTGCTTGAGGCGCAACCACGCGCGTGCGGCGTTGGTGCGGGCCGTTGCCGCGAGAAGGGAAAGCCCGGCGCGTTCCGCGTGGGTCACGCTTTCCTGAAAGGCATCAAGGGCCTTCTCATCTTGTTGTTGGAGGACAAAGAGGATGCCGAGATCGTTGAGCGTGGTTGCAAGGAGCGGCGAAGAATTCTGTTTGTGTGCGAAGGTTGACGCCTGCTGGAGAAACTCCGATGCCTGCGGCAATTGCCGCATCGTCAAGTAGGCCCGCCCCAAGTACCCCAGGATCGGGGCTTCCACAAGGGGATCACCGCTCTTTTGTGCTAGTCCTAAGGCAAGTTCCAGCGACTGGAGCGCCTGTTTGGATTGTCCCAATCCTAAAGAGGCCTGTGATGAGAGAACGAGGGCCTCAACCTGGGCCGGAGTATTGCCGGAGCTTTTGTAGAGTTCCGCTGCCTGTTTCCAGTGAGACAAGGCGGAGCTAAAGGCGCCTCGTTCAAAGGCCAGACCGCCTTCTTTCATCGACGAGCTTGCGGGGGAGGATAGGTCATGGGATTCCGATGGTGTCGCGATGAACAGCAGAGCAGCGATCAGCAGAAGACGGCAGATTCCGCGAAGAACAAAATGAGTAACTGGTCGATTGGGTGCCGACATCGAATGCGTTTCCATTAAAAGGCCTGAACCACAGCTTGAAGATGAATCCCATAGTCTTGGAGATTGCCGGACGGATGGGCCACGTGATTGAGCGGCACACCCCAATAGAGTTCAAACCTGGCGCGCTCTCGTGGAAGAACGCTCCAACGCAGACCTAATCCGACGCTCGCGAGTGTCTCAGGATTGGGGGTTTCACCTTTGGTCTGCCAGGACCGTCCAACGTCCACGAATTGAGCGAATTGCAAGAGAGGTTCGCCGCTGCCATAGCGGAGCAAGGGAAATCGGGATTCGACGGAGAGGAGAAAGCCGTTGTCTCGGATCAAGGTATTCTCACGATACCCGCGGACACTATACCGTCCTCCAAGGGGAATCTGTTCCAGCGGGAACAGGCGATCGTTGGCCAGTTGCAAGTTAAGCTGCCCCAACAGCTGCATGCCCCACCAGTCTTCGAAACGCCGGACACCCTGAACTTGCCCCAACCAGGAGAAGAAGCGTCCATCCGGTAAAGAGCCGGCATTGGTCGTGGCATTCAGGACATCCAATCCGACAGAAAAACGAGAGCGTACCGCAATGACAGAGGTCGCGGTGCGATGAACATACTCTTGAACGAAGCGCAACGCACTGACAGAACTGACTCCGGTATCGGACGAGCCGGGAATGAGAAGCGGGGTTTGACCTAAAAGATCGAGCGTCGAGGTGATTTTGTTATACAGTCGTTCACCGGTGATGGCGATGGCGACTTCGTCGGAGAGGGTTCGATAGACAGGTTGCCGAAGTGTGAAACCGATGACTTCCGACTCAGAGTTTAAGTTTAGAAACCCAAATTGATCGCTTACAACCGCGAAGTCGTTTCGACGATAGGAGGCGGTGAAGGTCGTGTCATATCGATTGAGAGGGATCGTATAGGCCACATCTATGATCGGGTGTACCCCGCGTGAGCCGCCGTACGTGATGCTCAGAGGATCTCCATGACCGGTCACATTTTGATGGGCGACTGTCAGCAACCCTCTCTCAGCTCCAACCACCGGCGTCTGATGGTTACTAAACTCCAACCACATCTTCCAGGGGCTGTGTTCTTTGACCTTGACATTGAGGATGCTTTCTCCGCGCTGGTCGCCCGGGCGCAGTTCGGCATTAATCCGTTCAATCCGGGAGTCTTGTTGAAGGAATTGCAATCGAGTCTGGAGCGGTTCCATTTTCAGTGGAGGACCGGCCCCTAACAAGATACGGTCACTGACATAGCTCCGCCTGAACCAGTTCGTTCCTTCAACGTCGATTCGTGAGAGAGCGCCTTCAATGATCTGTAGCTGAATGACTCCGTCTTTCACGTCTTGATCGGGAATGACGGCACCGGACGTGATGTAGCCGTTGTTGACGTACAAGAGTGTGAGAGCCAACCGCAACCGTTCCAAATCCTCAGTGGTCAAGGTGCGGTTTTCATATGGCTGAGTGATCGTATTGATCTCTGACTCCGGGAACGCGGTATTCCCGGTGACGTGAATCTTGTTCACGAACACGCGTACTTGTCCGAGCTGTTGCTGCGCGCCGTCCTCGGATGGTACCGGAACGGGTGGGAGCGTGGGGCTTGGTTCTTGGACCGGTGCTTTGAATTCTCTCTTCAACGGTGCAGGAGGTTCTCCGGATCGGAGTGTCGGATCGAAGCTGGGCGGAGCTGTCTGCGGGACAGCCTGGGCAAATAGTGGCGACGATGTCGAAACGATTGCCATGAGCAGACCATATGACAGGAAGGTTGGGACGAGACACCGACGCCGGTCTTGACGCGCCGAACCAGCAGCGCCGACCGTCATGAGGGACAGCCTGTGGAGCCAGTCGCAAAGGTCCGAACCAAAAATCCAGGCGGTGTCAGCTGTCGCAGCGAGAGGATGTTTGTCTTGTCCTTCCTCTCGGTCATGGCCGACAATCTATTCAGCCTTTTGCTCCGCACCTTCAGGCTAGATGCCTGCTCCGTACTCTCTCCCGTCAGATGTTCCATTGACACTGGGCTGTTGAGCCATCCGTCTGGTTCGGTAGGGAGCGTGTCTCGTCCTGCAAGAAGAAAGGTGCTCTGCTCTCCACCGGCCAAGGCCATGCAACGGTTTTGCAATAGCACTTGCGGCGGGCTCGTCTTCGACACAAGCTGACCCACTGTGGCACTCAAATTCGAGGTTGGCGATTGAATGGTGACGGTGCCACTCACACCACGTTGTGATGAGGCACTAATTAAGCTGGATGAGTCAGCTAAGAACAGGGGAGTCACTAACGTAATATTCCCCCCCGCACCGCCTACTGCTTGTGCAGTAACATTGCTTCCTTCCAACATCACCACTTTTGGATCGATGAAGATATTTCCACCGCTGCCCTCGGCCCCCTTCACGGAGGTGCTGATCGTGCTGTCTACGAGACGGACACGGTCGATAGCTCGGATGTCAATATCGCCGCCATTCGCCTGTGCTGTCTGGGTAGTCGTGGTAATGGAGGAGTGGTCAAGTAAGTCCAGATGCTGGCCGGCGTTGATTGAAATATTGCCAGCGTTTGCAATGCCAGACTGCGAAGTTTCTGGTTTGACGATGCTGCTCGCTGTAATTGAACCTCCACTGGTGAGCATCACCTGATCCGTCGCGTTGACGGTGATTGAGCCACCTGTGGCGCGCAGGTTGGTTCCTGTTGTCGATGTTGAAATCGCTCCACCATTCTGAATAGTTAGACTTTTCGCGAATAGATTGATGGTGCCACCTGCGCCCGTGCCTTCAGTGTCGGCGAAGATACCGCTTTGGGGGCCATCAACCAACACAGAGCCGCTAGGGCCTAGAGTTTGAATCGTAATATCTCCTCCCCGGCCGGAGGGGTTGAGATGCTGAGGAAAGCTACCACGATTAGGAGCTTTGGTACTTCCGCTAGAGAGCTCGGCTCCATCCGTTACCTGAAGCGTGTCAGCAACAACCTTGAGATTTCCGCCAGGCCCTGATGCGAACGTAGCGCTGTTGATAATGCTTCCTTGAGTTGTGACAATGTCTTTCGCCGTGAGATTGATGTCGCCAGCTGAAGCATCAGTAATTGAGGTAGTATAGATCTGAGAACCACCTGCTACTCTCAGGTTCCCAGTAAGTGTTACAGTAATGTTGCCTGGCTTGGGTTGGCCAAAGTTGTCATTAGATATCAACCCATTAAGCATCGCGAGATTGTTCGCCACGATTTCGACATGGCCTGGTGCACCACTTCCATCGTTTGATACGAAAAGATTTGCGCCATCTTGAATGGTGATATCTCCCTCTGGTGCTGATGCGATGACGTTGCCCGTTTTTCCGCTGCTGTTCCATGTTTGAGAGGTCACCAAGGTTTTATTGCCAGTGATCAGTATGTTCCCATGGGAGCTTGACAACTCAACATTGCCCGCATTTCCTGAAGTGCGCTCAGGTGAGGGCGCAGTTCCGTCCCAAGTAAACCCAGAAGTTGATTCGATATCTACCGAGCCAACATCGAGATTCCCACTTGTCCTTACAGCAATATTGCCTGCATCACCGCTTGCGTCTGTTCGGGTCAAAATATTGACGGGTTTACCTGGTATTGTTCGAGATTGTGTAGGAGATCCTGAAAATCGTACGCGATCAGCAAAGATTTGAACATCAGGGCCCTGATCTGCAGACGAGGTTCTGCTTAGGATAGAACTCCCTGGGGAGAGAACAATGGTATCCTGTCTGGCTTCCACAGCAGTGGGAGTCAAGCCGGCTGTAGTGTCGAGGACCGTATTGTGAATCTCCAGAATCAATTGGCCGTTGCGAACTGAGACCTTGCCATTTCCTGTCTGGCTGACATCCACTGTTGAGCCCGGCTCGAGATGCACTGATCCGAACGATCTGAAGGACACGCCGTTCAGGTTAGGTAGAAACTCTCCAGCAGATTGTGTGGTTGCCAGGTTGATTCTTCCATTCGGCGCAGAAAGGCGAGCAGTCTGTGTCGCTCCACTTTCCGGTACCCAGCCCTGAATTGTGATATTGCCGCCGACTAACGAGAAGTCTTTACTAGTTGCAAGTGAGAGATGGCTCCCTTGTACTAGGATTACTCCAGAATTTGGCCCTACGAAACCAAATGCGGAAACTGCCGCAGTGCTCAAGAGAGCGTCTGTACCGGCATTTGGAATCGCATTGAATCGTGCGCCATCAGTGAGTCGAAGATAGTCTGCTGTCGTAAAGTTCACCGATCCTCCGACATTCAGTGATGCGTTTGGGCCAAAGACGATACCCGCTGGGTTCATCAAAAATAAATTGGCATTTCCGAAGCCGGTGGTTTGAATCGTGCCGAAAATGTTTGATGGAGTGCCTCCTGTTACTCGGCCTAGAATGTTTGAAGTGGAGGGAAGAGTCCCGCCTACAGGAGTGTTAAGAAAATTGGCAATGGTGTGGCTGGGAACACCGAAGTCGGCAAAACTATGAAATAGGTTAGTCCCCGCTCTAGTACCTCCCGTAATGTTGTACTGCACCGTTCCTGCCGGTGCGTCGGTAGAAGGGTTGATCTGCGTGTTGAGTCCTGAAGGCGTAATGGGAGCTACAGCATAGGCTCGATCTGCATAGATGTGAAAAGCTATCGCGGTGAAGCCTATGCATGTGATAATCCAGGCAGTTTTCATTGAGTTATTAGCTCCCGGCTCATTATGTTGCTCAACATTCAATGCCCAAACCGGTAAAGCCTGAGAATTGTCTATCAAAAATGATAAAATATGATCTTAATTTCAGCAGGATGGGTTTCATGATCATCCTGGAAGCTACATGATGATGTCTTTTAAACGTTTCTCCACTCGTTGCTTTTCTGATGGACATGGGGGTGGGTATGCTTGTATAAATGCCTCCTGCTTCCTAACCAATTTGTCAAATGCCTCAGTGTACGATGATATCCCGTATCGTGTAGAGGTAGGCTCTTCCACTTCGTACTCAGGGTGTCGGTGGAAAGAGATAAAATCTACCACCTCCGATTCCGCTATCCTTTCCCCAGGTGACAGAACAACCAACCCATAGTCGTAGATGTCACGGGGCACGCCCTGTTCCTGGAATATCTTCACTACATTATCCGTTACGGCACACTCGAAGACCAAGCCATCCTTCTCGAGCTCAGAGGTAGCTATGCGTGCTTTGCAGTCTTTCGTAATTGCGAGAGAGCATTCAACTATGGAATTAATGAGTCTAAATGCACACGTTCTTCCCAGCGGCCATCTGCCCATCACAACACCTCCTTGTTAGTATCTACATAGAGAGAATCCTGCCCATCTTTCCTCTCGCCTATTCACAACTTGAGCCTATGCACCATAAATGAATAGCCGTTGGTCTTTGGAGAAAGTTCTTAATGTTCTGAAGATGCGTAGTAACAGCCGCTCTCAATATGTCAACAGCGTTAAGGTTGTAAGCTTTCACGTACACTTTCTGGTCGCTTAGTAGTCCTCTCGAGAATTTCACACAATAACCCTTTCCGGTGATTTCATTTCCCTTCGTAGCCTTGCCGGAAAGAGTTAACCCATGATTTCCCCACTGTATCTTGTTGCTCTAGCCTTTCAAAGGCGCCTCTGTATGCCAGATTCATCAGAATAAGTCCATTCAGCTCACGTCAATATTTTAAATGTTAGGTCTATTAGGCTCTGGTAACTATATTGATAATTTACTCTTTCGCCTTTGGTCATCTCTTTCGTTGCCTTTCCGTGAAACCCATGCTGGGCATGGTATATTTCAGCAATCGCAGCTTGAGTAAAAGGAAGAGGAGACCGGTCTCTTCGAGATTTTCAGTGTACCGATCCATCAGAAATTCATTCTTTAACTTGTTGACCCTATGTCCATGTGGCTCTAGCAAGGTATGGGCCACAAATGAAGGACCAGAGTGATTGGTTCCTGGTTGGAATAAAATACGTAGATTCTATAGGTAGTTACAAGCCTCAGAGCTGAAGGTACTCACGATGTCGGGGGGATAGAAAACGTTCAAGGTGAATCGAATAAGATTCACTTCCGTTGTATCTAAATAGATTCACCCCACATCGATGATAGGGAGGTCGGTAGGTTCGGAAGCAGGGATGAACTACATCGACGACGGGTGTTGGGATGCCTCGGTTCGTGAGTGTCCGCGTGGGTTGATCTCGCCAGGGGGTTCTTCCCTGTCCGAAGGACTGCTGGGGATGACACAAGAGGAATTTTACGAGCGGCAGTTCGTGGATCCTGTTGCAAACGATCGCACCAGAAATCCTGGCGGGGTCAAGTGGCGTAGGGAAAGCTCGGCTGGATCAGGCGATGGTGTGGCCAGTGTTGGGAGACCATTTAGGTTGTTTTTGGGGCCTATCACTGCGGACGCATGCGCGCGATCCTCTCCCATCCAATGCTCGACCGAGACTGGAGTATTTAGCCATCCACCAGGTTCCTCTGGAAGGCTATTGCGGCCAGTCAGGAGAAAGGTGCTTTGTCCCGTTCCTGCCTTGGCGACACAGTGGTTCTGCAACAACACTTGCGGCGGGCTTGGTGTAGCTGGGAGTTGGCCGACGGTGCCGCTGAGGTTCGACGTCGGCGATTGGATCGTCACGGTACCACTGGGGCCCTGTTGTGATGAGGCACTGACGACGGTGGCAGAGTCGGCCAAGAAGAGGGGAGTGACGAATGTTATGTTTCCTCCCGCGCCGTCGACTGCCTGAGCGGTGACGGCGCTCCCCTGTACGATGACCAGCTGCGGATCGATGAAGATGTTTCCGCCGCTCCCTTCGGCTCCTTTCACAGACGTGCTGATCTCGCTCTTGTTGACGAGACGGACGAGGTCAGTGGCTCGGATCTCGATGTTACCACCATTCGCCTGCGCCGATTCGGTTGCCGTTGTGATGAAGGCCTGATCGCGTAGTCCTAATTGTCGACCAGCATTGAGTGAGATGGTGCCGGCATTTCCCGCGGTTGTCCCTGTGCTACTGGCGGTGATCGAGGCGCGGTCGCTCAGAGCGGCTTGATCGGTTGCCGTTATGGTAATCGAACCACCTGTGGCAGTAAGGCTCGTGCCGGTTGTTTGTGCAGAAATGGTTCCGCCATTCTGGAGTATCAGCGAGGAGGCTGCCACGAATATATCACCAGCTGCGCCGCTCCCTTGCGTATTGGTAAAGATGCCGCTTCCCCCTCCATCAATGTGTACTGCGGAGCCCGGATTGTTGAGGCTTTCGATGCTGATGGATCCACCACGGCCGACGGGGCTTTCTCCTGTGACAGGGGGAATAAGGCTGCCACTTGAAAGTCTTGCTCCATCCGACAGCTGCAGATTGTCTGTGAAGAGCCTGAGTTGTCCTGCATCGCCGGAGCTGGTCGTACTGGTGATGAGCATGCTGGACTCACTGAGCACCACTTCGGGACTCCTGATAAGTAAGTCTGCCGCTTTGGCAGGCCCAGCGGTGCCGGTTTCAATAATTGCACCCCCCGTGAGGTTGAGCCGACCGGTCGTTGTAATGGTAATGGGCTCAGCAACGTGCGGCGTGCTCAAATTATTGCCCAGAATGGACGCACTGTTTTCCAGGAGTAGATTTCTGGCTGTGATCTGGATTCCTCCAAGCTTTCCCGTTCCTTGGGATGAGGTATAGACATATGAGTCATTAGCACGAATATCTCCGTGCGGTGCGTCTATGCTGATGGAACCAGTCTTTCCGCTGCCCATTTGTGATTGGGTTGTCACGGAAGAAAATTGTACAAGAGCGATGTTCCCTTGCTGGCTCTGGAGCGTGATATCTCCAGCATGGCCAGAAGTACTTCTTGATGAGGAAATAATAAGGGCGTCAGAGTCTAGCGTGATGTCTCTTTGGGAATTCAACGTAATATGACCAGCGTTTGCCGCTGTTGTTGTTTCTGTCTTCACTTCAGAGGAATTGGTGATGTGCACCGAATCCGTATCGACGGAAATCTGTCCCGCCGTTGAGGAGAGTGTTGATGAATCAATAACCAGGTGTCCTCCTCGAATACGGATTGAGTCGCCACTGTCACCACGGATGTCGATGCTCGATTGTTGCGAGATCTGAAGGGCACCCAGTGTTGTGAACGTGTGCCCATTGATGTTGCCCGTCTCGTGTAGGTTCGTTGCGAGAATTTCTCCCCGTGACGCGACGCTGGCGATATGGGCATGGCCATCTGGCGCGACAAGGTGTCCGCCGGTTATAGTCACCCCGTCTGGCACAGTGGTGGTAGCATCTGTGAGTGGATCGATAGACGTGAAGCCATGGTTGCCACCAATGAAGGAAATAGACTCACCGGGCTGAACGGTTAAGGTGCTCCCTTGAACAGCGATGGCTGCCGGATTGGAATTCAGAAATCCGAAGGCGGCGACAGGAGCACTGGTCAAGAGGCTTGTTTCCGTGGAGGCTGCGTGGAAGATTCCTGAATTTGAGCTAGGGCCCTCTGCGAGTCGTAGATAGTCTGCAGTGGTAAAGGCGACTGAGCCGCTCACGTTTAACGTCGCGGTGGGTCCAATGACAATACCGGCTGGATTCATCAGAGAAAAGTTTGCACCGGGGTAGCTCATGGTGTTGATGGTGCCAGAAAGACTCGACGGATTTCCCCCGGTGACCCGACTCAGAATGTTGATGGTCGTGAGCGTCGGAGTCGTATTCTGAAACTGCGCCGTGTCGCCAGGTCCAATACTAAATTGGTTGAAACTGTGAAAGAGGTTTGTTCCGTTGCCAGGCCGGATTCCTCCGGTAATCTGGGTTGTGTGGCCATGCGATGTGACCGTAGTTCCAAGATCACCGGGTCCTGTTGTCGGAGTGATAGTTGTGGTTTCCTGAGAGAGGGCAAGTGAGGTCACAAACACGACACACAACAGCGGAGCGACCATCGATCCTGAACGCTTTCTAGCGAAGGGCTTGAGCAATCGAAACATGTGTGAACTATAGAGCGTTCTGCGAGTGTCCTGCAATCATGGGTTTTGGGCATGACTGAAAAACTTGCTTGGCCTATGATGTAGGAGGTTGTGCCCCGGATGCTTTCACTGGAAGGACGACCACTCAAGAACTAGATTGTGTTGGCAGGTTTGACTGCCATAGTGGCCTCGCTGAGTAGACGTTTCGGGAGCGGCCCATGGATCTTCTACGAAGAGGAGGGGGAGCGCTGGTGGTTGCGGCCGTGGGGTGAGAGAACCTATCTCAAAATAGAAAGTGACGTTTTGAGATAGGTTCTACCTTGGAAGGCTAATTAGGAGTGCACATGCACGGTGTACCCGGCCGGGCACACGCAGTGACCAGACTGATGGCAATGTTTTGTTGTAACAATAACTGGGCATGCATGCGCGGCCTCAAGCTTCTCCGATCCCGTCATGACGGTTACCGCTACAAAAAGCACAAGCCCAGAACCGATTTGAAACCATCTGTACGCCTTTTTCATCTCTTGTCTCCTCTTAGTTAGATGGACTGTCGGCTGATTCAACCGAATTATCTCTATTGAGTTGCTCAGCACGAGCTCAATGCTGTTTGCCACTCTGGTAGTAGAGATAAAAGCAAACACTATGCCGGTGATGCGTGGGTAAATCATATCAATACACTCTGTTGTAAATACTTATTCAGTACAACACGTTGCGTGGTGTGGGATCGTGGGAGATTTCGGTATTGAGCACAAAGTGACAGAGAGATGTGAATCAAAACCGATTCACATCAGGAACAAATCAATTCAGTCCGAATGGGGGATCTAAATAATTGCGAATGTGCTAGCAGGCTAAGAGTACTGGAGTATGACTGTCTCATGGCGAACGAGCCTCTGTGACGCGTGCTATGTGTTTGCCAATCATCAAGAACCATTCACAAAGGTCGGACTAATTCAGGTTTCCGATGGGATATGAGCTCGATTATCGCCATCTGGATCAAGCAGGACTGCTGTGTGCGGGTTCATAAAGACAAGAAGTGATATGGACCGAAGAAGATTCGTGCCTGTATCTCATCCGATTCAGGACATGCTTGAGAGAGACGACTAGCTCCTACTTGACGGCACCCTGGGTTACGATTCAGACTAGCCTTAAGTTAGGGCTGAGTGTAGAGTATTTAGCTTGATCAATGCCTTGATATCACCATACTGTCTTTGCAGGACGCGCCCGTAGCTCAGTCGGATAGAGCATCAGCCTTCTAAGCTGAGGGTCGCTGGTTCGATTCCAGCCGGGCGCACCATAAAATCAGTAGGTTCTGCACTCGCCTCATCAGTATTCCCCCCGCTGGTCACGGTTTCACGGAGACTCCCACGATTCACCGCGTCGCGGAGGTGTCGCGGGTCGAGGTGGCTATAGCGCATCGTGGTCTGAATATTCCGGTGGCCGAGGATCTCCTTGACGGACACAAGATCTACGCCCGCCATGACGCGACGTGAGGCAGCGGTGTGTCGTAAGGTATGCCACGACGCACCTGCGATGCCCGCCCTCCGCAAGGCAGGTTCAAACGATCGGCGCAAGAAGGCGCGACTATCCATCGACTTCATGGGGTCCGGGAGTCCAGGAAAGACCCACGGGGAACAGGTCCATGACTCAAAGGAGCGAAGAATGGCCTTCGCCTGGTCACTCAGCGGGACATAGCGCGTTTTTCCTCCTTTGGGCATGGGGAGCGTGAGTACTCCGTTTTCACAATCGACGTGCTCCCACCGAAGCCCGAAGAGTTCTTCACGTCGCAGCGCGGTTTCAACTGCTAGGGCGACAATCTGCCAGTCCTTCAGGTTCATCACGCCACGTAAGCGGGTCAATTCTTTGTCAGAGAGGAACCGGGTTTTCGAGACTTCAGGAAAGAGCTTGACCCCAGCAACCGGGTTGCGCGTGACTTTGCCGTCTTTCAACGCCAGATTATAGATATGCTTCAGATAGGCAAAATGCCGATTGATTGTGGCGTCACTCCAATGCCGCGTCGGGCGCCAGGCTTTCGGGGCTCGGGCGGGCCGTGGCCGCATTTTGAGTTGCAGGCGTCGCTGGTGCTGACGTAGCTCGTCAGTGGTAATCTCACTCAGCGAACGGAGGCCGAACCACAAGGACCAGCGACGGTTGTAGCGAACCTCGTTGATACGGTTCCGGTTGCTGCTGCCGTCCAAGCAGCGCCTGAGCCATGCTCGCAAGGTTATATCTTTCTTGGGAGCATATTTCTCAGGGAAATACGTTGCTTCTCTAATCTCCGCCTTCAGTCGGCCATACAGAGCTTTGGCCTGTGACTTTGTGTCACACTTGAACCACTGCTGACGGCCATTTGCGTAGAGTCGGACCCACCAACCATCCCTATTCTTCCGGCGCGTTATTCCTCTATCTACTCCACCTTTTCTTGCCATATCATTTCTTCCTTTTGCTGTGAGTCCGACTCGCTCGGGTTGCGCCTACTGAATGCTTGGCAGCTTTCTTTTTATTTCGTGATCGTTGAGACTTGGCAGCAGTCTGACAGGACTCAGAGCAGAACTTTGTCCAATCTCGTTCAGCTATGAAGAAGTTTTGGCACCGAGAGCAAATAGCCAAGAATCCTTGGCCGAGGAGCTCCAAGTAGAGCATAAGATAGAAGCCAGCTTCGAGCGACCCTATGTCGAATCTCGTGACCCAGCCTTTTCTAAGATGATCCCACTCAAGGCGGAACCTGACGAGTGATAATTTTTGAGCGAGTCGCCCAGCAATTCGCCATTCAATATCATCTCCCGACACTGCTTGGCGGTTCCTCTTGTCCTGAAAAGTCCGTATCCATTTCAACATCTCTCGCATTTCACTATGGATTCGGTAGAACTCCTCTAGCGACAGTGGGACGCAAAGGGTTGGGTTGGCTTGGATCCCTGCTGCCTCACCGCGAATATATTCTCGAAAAGGCCTATCTGCCATCTTTGCATAAGCACCTTTTGGTTGTTGTAGTACACCGATTGTTTCAAGTGTGGCCTCAGCTGCCTCTCCCCACCCACTGAGAGCCATGTTTCCTAAAACACCAAATCGCTCACAAAAGCCAATGGCGGCCTGAGAATCATTTTCAGGCAGGTTGGCGAATTGAATGTGGAGCGAAGAGGTTTCTCGGCTCGCCGTGATGCGGGGAAAATAAAAGTCGAAAATATTATAGGCCTCGAATGGGCCCACAGGGACAAGGGTATTGTCTTGTACTTTGATCTGGCTACGCCACCAGACCGCTTTATCTAAAAGCCTTCCCATCGCGACACCCCATCTGACACCTGTTCAATACTAGATACTCTGATATATCTAGTATTGATAGTATCCGCTATGTTTTAACGGTGTCAACAGGAAAGGGAGGAGACAGATGAAAGCGACTAGTGAACGTTTGCTCACGGTTGTCGAGGCAGCGACGAGGCTAGGCCTAAAGGAGGCCACAATCAGACGACGCATCCTTGAACGAAAAATAGCCTATTGCAAAGTTGGAAGAGCAGTCAGACTCCCACAGGAAGAGATTGAACGAATGATTAAGGAGAGCTGGCGTGACCCTGTACCGGAAACAGGTCAAAGGAGCAAATGACCAACGTGTAAAAAACAAAAGGCCTGGCATCAACCAGGCCTTCGGGAACTGGGGAAACAATCAAGCATGATTACCTTATCACACGAAGAGGAAGTTCTGCGAGCCGTTTCCGTGCGACTGGCCGACTTACTTGATGAGCTGGAACGCCAGCTGCTTCACTACATGGAGTTTCAAGTGCCTGAACAGGCCATGCTAACCGCCTGCTGGATTGCGAATACCTATACCTTCGAGAAGTTTCGATACTGTGGCTATCTCGCTCTACGCTCTTCCCTACCTCAATGTGGGAAAAGTCGGCTGCTCCGTCTCATTGCCCTGGGCTCGAAGGGTAACCCACGGGTCATTACTATTCCAACTGCAGCGGTGTTGCTCCGAAGTGGTGGTCAGGTGATCATTATTGATGAAGCTGATCGTTTAACCAATCGGGACAAAGAGATGCAAGGCATGCTCATCGCGGTGCTTAACTCAGGTTTTGAAAGAGGAGGCCTAGTCCCCAGATCAGTAAAAGGAGGGGGCAAGAAGGAGAAAGGCGAGGAATGGGTCGTCAAAGAATATCCAACATATGGTCCAAAAGCATTTGCTGGTGTCGAAAAGTTGACGGACACACTTTCAGACCGGACCTTTACCATTGTTCTGAATCGTACTTCCAGCCGGAAGCCTCGTCTCAATGAAAGGCGTTTAGGGGATCTCTTAACCACAATTCGAAATGAACTACAAGGGTGGGCAGACCGGAATGAATCAAAAATCAGTGCTGAGTATGAAGCCTTGCCGGATGAGCTACCAGAGTTGATCGGGCTCGATGATCGGCTTCAGGATATTGCCGAGCCTCTTTTAGTGCTGGCGAAACTAGCAGATGAAGAACGACCAGATGGCCCCTTCGTCACACCTCGCCTCTTAGAAGGTATACGCACGGCGGCCAAACGGCGAGCATTCGTCGAGAGAGCTCTCCTGCCAAGAACACTGTTTGAGATAATCGAATCTCTACTTGGAGCAAGCGAGCGTAAGTTTATTTCGTCAAAGAACCTGCTTGAGACATGTCGTCGATGTGGTGAGCTTATGGGGATTAGGTCAACGAAGGGACTGTCCTCCTTGCTCAAACGGTTCGGTCTATGCCCTAGAGAGTCCCCAGATGGTATGTGTCGCGGGTATATGCTTACCAAGGAATGGCTGGAAGACCACCGAGCCTCAGTAGGGTAATGGGGGGAAAGATTTTATCCCTCAGTTCATGTGTCTATGTGTCGAACGCCAGTGCTGACGGAGAATCAACAGATTGTCAATCTGTCGAAACTATTGGGCAGCATTGAGACTAGACGTTTAGATAGTTACCAGAAGGGATAAGGTATGGACGCTCACAAGGTAGTTGCAGGAGGAGACCAAGAACAGGAACTGCTCGCACTAATCCAAGAGATTGATTGGTCTAACATCCGTATGGTTGAAGAGCTGTTTCAGGTCCTTAAGGAATGGTGGGTCAAACGGGGGGAATCAACGCTTGTCACGAACTTGGTCTGTGAAAAAATGCAGATAGATCCAATCATCTTTTCAATCTATCGCCAGTGTTCTGCGCTCATCTCACTCATGGAACCATTACGCAAAGGAGAACCAGTTAGAAGTGTGAGGATAAAACTGGCTATGTCAGAAGATGCATGTCGGTGGTGGGTGGCGCTGTTGATCGTCCAAGTCCTGCTCAAATGCGACGGCTTAATCCTACATTCGAGGTTATTGCGATGGCTTGGTCATAAGGCCAATTGTCAGCAAGTCAGAGCAGGTTTGGCTGTCTTGAACGAGAACGAGGTAGTTCACACCTTCCAGGTGACTGGAAATGACCTTCTTCGTCCTATCACCTGGCATCGACTAGTCTCGGTCTAGATAAAGAACAGCCCAATGATAACAAAGCGGGTTTGAGCCTATCTAATGCATATCTCGAATAATTTGGTGATTTGGGATCTCATTGATTCTGGTGAATCTTAGTCAACTCTGCCGCCTCTCCGATTCGATCACAGTTCATACGAAAGCTTTATCTGCC
>JAHBWO010000082.1 GCA_019636945.1 Nitrospira sp.
AACGAAGCGGCGATCAAGCTGGCACGACGCTACGGGCATGAGCGCTACGGAGCGGCTCGTTTTGAAATTATCACGATGAAGAATTCGTTCCATGGCCGAACCCTGGCCATGGTCACGGCGACCGGTCAAGAAAAGGTTCAAAAGGGCTTCGAACCGCTGATGCCCGGATTCGCCTATGCCCCGTTCAATGACTTCACGGCCATCGAATCGCTCGTCACGGAAAGAACTGCAGCCATCATGCTGGAGCCGATCCAGGCGGAAGGTGGGGTGCACGTCGCTGATCGGGAGTATCTCAAGAACCTCAGGCAGCTCTGCACACAAAAAGACATCCTCCTGATTTTCGATGAGATCCAAACCGGCATGGGCCGAACCGGGACCCTCTTCGCCTATGAACAACTGGGAGTTCAGCCCGACATCATGACCTTGGCCAAGGGCCTCGCTGGGGGAGTCCCGATCGGCGCCTGCCTCGCCACAGAATCCGTGGCAGCGGCCTTCACCCCCGGCTCCCATGCCTCAACATTCGGCGGAAATCCGCTCGCCTGTGCGGCCGCTCTCGCAGTCTGCCACGTCCTGCTTGAAGGGCCTGTGCTGGAGAACGCGAAGCGTATGGGAGAGTCTTTGGCGAAAGGCTTAGCTGACTGCAAGAGCCGCTATCGCGTCGTCCAGGAGGTGCGCGGGCTTGGCCTGTTACAGGGAATGGAATTAACGATCGATGCCAGAACGGTGGTCAGCGATGCACTGGCGCGCGGGGTGCTGTTGAATGCCGCGAACGAGCATGTGCTGCGCATGGTCCCGCCCTTGATTATTACACAGCCGGAGATCGATCGACTCATGGATCTCCTCGGAGCACTCTTTACTCAACGCCAGTCGGCGGAAAAAGACGCTCACCACTGATGACCGCACGACCCAGACATCTACGAGGCACCCAGCGCTACGCCAAGGACCTACTTGACGTGGCCACCATGCCACGGACGCAAGTCCTTGCGCTCCTACGGCTGGCCAGCACCCTCAAGAAGAAACAGCAACGGGGTGTCCCTCACCGGTTGCTTCGCGGGAAGACACTGGGACTACTCTTTCAAAAGCCGTCGACGAGAACTCGCGTGTCCTTTGAGGCAGGCATGAACCAACTTGGTGGCCACGCCCTGGTGCTGCCGATGAGTGATATTCAACTCTCTCGCGGAGAGACCGTTGCGGACACGGCCCGTGTCTTATCCCGGTATCTCGACGGCATTGTCATCCGTACCTATGACCATGCGATCGTTGAGGAGTGGTCCACAGAAGCCACCATGCCGGTCATCAATGGGCTCACTGATCACAGTCACCCCTGTCAGGCCTTGTCCGATCTTCTGACGATTCAGGAACTGAAAGGCCGACTCAAGGGACTCAGTCTGGCGTACATCGGAGACGGGAATAACGTCGCCAACTCACTCATCGAAGCTGGCGCAAAGGTGGGGATGCGCGTGGTCATCGGGTGTCCCTCCGGCTATCAGCCAGATCAACGAGTCATCGACCGCGCCAGGATCGATGGACACGCCACTGGCGCTTCGATCGAGGTGGTGGAGAATCCCCTGGTGGCCGTGAAGGAAGCGGATGTCGTCTATACCGACGTGTGGATCAGTATGGGCCGTGAACGGGAACAAGCCAGACGGTTACGCATCCTGTCCCCCTACCAACTCAATCACCGGCTCCTGCAACGGGCAAAGCCCGACGCGATCGTCATGCACTGCTTGCCGGCCCATCGGGGAGAAGAAATTAGCGCCGATGTGTTGGATGGCTCGCAGTCTGTCGTGATCCATCAGGCGGAGAATCGGCTTCATATGCAAAAAGCCATTTTGACTCAACTTCTTAGCCTCAAGAAAGGTGCGCGATAGGATTTGACCATGAAACCCACATCACTCAAGAAAATCGTCCTGGCTTACTCCGGAGGGCTCGACACCTCAGTCATCCTCAAGTGGCTGCAGGAAACCTATCAGGCTGAGATCATCGCCTTCTGCGCCGACCTGGGGCAGGGAGAAGATCTCAACGCCGTGAAGAAGAAGGCTCACGCGTTGGGTGTTAAGAAGGTCTACGTGGAAGATCTGCGAGAGACATTCGTCAAAGATTACGTGTTCCCGATGTTGCGCGGGAATGCCCTGTATGAAGGCAGCTACCTCCTCGGAACATCAATCGCTCGCCCATTGATTGCCCGCCGACAAGCTGAAATCGCGTTGAAGGAAGGCGCCGAAGCCGTGTCGCACGGAGCCACGGGAAAAGGCAATGACCAGGTACGCTTTGAGCTCACCTACATGGCCCTTGCCCCGCAGCTCAAAATCATCGCCCCTTGGCGAGAATGGACCATGCGGTCTCGCCGTGAACTCATTGAGTATGCCGAGCGGCACGGTATCCCTGTGACCGCGACCAAGGCCAAGCCGTACAGCACCGACCCCAATCTGTTCCACATCAGCTACGAAGGCGGTATCCTTGAAGACCCTTGGGAATCGCCACCCGACGAAATCTTCCAATTGACCGTCTCTCCGGAGAAAGCACCGAATAAAGCGCAGGAAGTCGAGATCGAATATCAAGCCGGCAACCCCATCGCCGTCGATGGAAAGAAGATGCGTCCGGCCGCTTTACTGGCTCATCTCAACAAAATAGGTGGTGCCCATGGGGTCGGACGGGTTGATTTGGTAGAGAACCGCTATGTCGGGATGAAATCGCGCGGGGTGTACGAAACACCCGGAGGCACGATTCTCCATGTGGCGCATCGGGGGATTGAGTCCTTGACGATGGACCGTGAGGTCCTACATTTCCGTGACAGCTTGATCCCACGGTTTGCCGGCTTGATCTACAACGGCTATTGGTTCAGCCCGGAACGTGACATGCTGCAGGCCGCGATCGATGACGCACAGAAAGACGTCAGCGGCATTGCACGTGTCAAACTGTATAAGGGGAGTTGTACGCTGGCGGGGCGCAAATCGAAGCGATCACTGTATCGGTTGGACATTGCCACCTTCGAAGAAGATGAAGTCTATAACCAGAAAGATGCGGAAGGATTCATCCGGTTGAACGCATTGCGGCTGAAGATCCGCGCGCAACGAAAGAAAGCTTCATCCTGATGGCCAAACGAAAACAGCACCAGAAAACCGCCGACCATGCACGAAAGGCATGGGATGGCCGGTTTCGGGAGAAGACTCATCGATTAGTGGAGACGTTTACACGCTCCGTGATGGTTGATGGGCGGCTGTATGCCGAGGATATCGCCGGGAGTATCGCCCACTGTAAGACTCTTGCAAAGGCAAAGATCCTGACGGAAACGGAAACTCGGACCATCATTCGTGGGTTGGACGCAGTGAAAGGAGAGCTGGATCGCGGTCAGTTCACATTTACGCCGCAAGACGAAGACATTCACATGGCGATCGAACGGCGATTAACAGAGATCATTGGCCCCTTGGGCGGGAAGTTACACACCGGTCGAAGCCGAAATGATCAGGTTGCGTTGGATATTCGGCTGTATGTACGCTCCTATTTAGATAACCTCCATGCGCGCATACTTGATCTGCAACGGGCGTTGGTTACAAAGGCCGCTGACTATCGCACAGTAATGATGCCCGGCTATACCCATCTCCAGCGGGCTCAACCGGTTTTGTTCGCTCATCACCTGTTAGCCTATGTGGAGATGCTCGAACGAGACAAGGGTCGACTGCGTGACGCGAGGAGCCGACTCAATGTCATGCCGCTGGGATCCGGTGCCCTCGCCGGCACGAACTATCCGATCAATCGTCGATATACAGCTGAGTTGTTAGATTTTCCTACCGTCACCGCCAACAGTATGGATGCGGTGTCTGATCGTGATTTCATGATTGAAGTAGCCTCGGCCCTTTCAATCGTGATGATGCACTTGTCACGGCTCAGTGAAGAGTTGATCCTGTGGGCCACGCAGGAGTTCCAATTCATCGACTTGCCCGATGCCTTCTGTACGGGAAGCAGTATGATGCCGCAGAAGAAGAACCCTGATATCCCGGAGCTGGTGCGAGGGAAAACAGGTCGCGTGTATGGGCACCTATTCAACCTGCTGGCGCTGCTAAAAGCTCTGCCCCTCACTTATAATCGCGATTTACAGGAAGACAAACCGGCACTCTTCGATGCGCTTGATACCGTGGACTCCTCGCTTGAGGTGATGACCGAACTGATGCGCCATGTGCAAGTCAACCGAGAGAGACTCTCGAACGCATTGCAAGGAGGCGGGCTGTTGGCCACCGAGCTGGCCGACTACTTGGTTATGAAGGGAGTGCCGTTTCGTGAGGCGCACGGTATTACTGGACAGATCGTTCGAGCAGCCCTTGATCGTGGCTGTGAGGTAACCGATCTTTCGCTCAAAGAATTACGCGGGTTTTCTGAGCGGATTACACAGGATGTGCTCACACGATTGACTACCGTGGCTGCCATCGATCACAAAGGACAAGTCGGCGGTACCGCTCGAGCTCGAGTAGAACAACGAATCAAGGAACTGGAGAAGCACCTCTCATGAGGGCACTGACGATTCTGATCTTGACAGAGTTACTGGCTGCCTGTGGCGTCGTGGGATCTCCTGTTCCCCCTGAGTATGTGGGCGTCGCCCCTACCGTTGAAAAGCAAAAGAAACAGCATGCACTGCAGACAGAGCGCGAGGCAGTAGACCCAGGAACTCCTGACCTGTCTCTGGACGGGCATGATATAGGTCTTCCACCTTCACAGCCGGTGGGGACTCGGTGACCCTCAGTCGACGAACCTACTTTTGATTAAGGATTGAGACGATGCATAGCTTTGAGTACCAACAGGGCGAATTATACTGCGAGCAAGTCCCCATCAGCCGGATCGCGAAAGAATTAGGCACTCCTTGTTATATCTACAGCCACGAGACTCTCATCCGTCACTTTCATGCCTATGACAGCGCGTTCAAGGATATCCCGCATGTCATCGCCTTCGCGATGAAGGCCAACTCCAATCTCGCCATACTGCGGCTGATGGCACGAGAAGGGAGCGGAGTGGATATTGTATCCGGTGGTGAACTATTCAGGGCCATGAAGGCCGGCGTACCTGCCTCCAAAATCGTCTTTGCCGGTGTCGGCAAGTCCCCGGACGAAATTCGTGACGCGCTCAAGGCTAATATCCTCATGTTCAATGTCGAGTCTGCCGCCGAAGTCCGCGCCATCAACGATGTCGCCGCTTCGGTCGGCATGAAGGCTCGGATTGCGTTGCGCATCAATCCCGATGTGGATCCTAAAACACATCCGTACATTTCGACAGGGATGAAGAAAAGTAAGTTCGGGATCGCAGCCGATCGTGCGTTGGAAGAATACAAAACGGCATCCTCGATGACCCACATCGACGTTGTCGGAGTTCATGCTCATATCGGCTCACAGTTGACGGATGTGACGCCGTTCGTCGATTCGTTGAAGAAAGTCGTGGCTCTGATCGACACGCTAAAAACCCATGGCATCAACATTCGTTATCTGAATATCGGTGGCGGACTTGGTATCACCTATTCCGATGAGAAGCCGCCGTTGCCTCAAGACCTGGCTCATGCGATTTCACCCCTCGTCAAGGGGCTGGGATTAACACTGGTCATGGAACCGGGCCGTGTCATCGTCGGGAACGCCGGCATCCTCGTGACCAAGGCGTTGTACGAGAAAGCGGGTGAGACAAAACATTTCGTTATTGTCGACGCGGCCATGAACGACCTCATTCGCCCCAGTTTGTACGGGGCGTACCATGAGATCCGACCGGTGAACGAAGCGGCAGTCCATCGCCCTAAACAAATGGTGGATATCGTTGGGCCTGTGTGCGAATCAGGAGATTTTCTAGCCAAAGAGCGCTCGTTGCCAAATATTCAACCTGATGATCTGTTAGCGGTCATGAGTGCCGGAGCCTATGGCTTTGTGATGGCGTCAAATTACAACTCTCGACCACGGGTTCCAGAAGTCCTCGTGAAGGGTGGTGAATTTCATGTCATTCGTGAACGCGAAACCTATGATGACCTCATCAAAGGGGAGACGATCCCGTCGTTTCTGAACAAAACGGAGTGAGCATGTTTACTGGATCTCTTGTCGCGATCGTCACACCATTTCGCAAGGGCAAGGTTGATGAACGGGCCCTGGCTGACCTGATTGAATGGCAAATTGCAAATGGGACAAATGGTATCGTCCCATGCGGAACGACCGGGGAGTCAGCCACTCTTTCTCACGATGAGCATAATCGGGTCATCGAACTGACGGTGGAAGTCGTCCGTCGTCGCGTTCCAGTGGTTGCCGGAACCGGCTCAAATAGCACGGACGAAGCGATTGCCCTTACCAAACATGCGAAGCAGGCCGGCGCCGATGCGGCATTATTGATCACACCCTATTACAACAAACCCACACAAGAAGGTCTATACCGCCACTACCGGGCTGTTGCCGAGGCTGTCGACCTTCCCTTGGTCCTGTACAATATTCCTGGTCGTACCGGAGTGAATATGCTCCCGGCCACGATTGCCCGTCTCACCACCCTTCCGACGATTGTTGGAGTCAAGGAAGGAAGTGGATCCGTCCAACAAGCCTCGGACCTCGTGCTGATGTGCGGCGACCGCCTCACTGTGTTGGCCGGTGATGATGCTCTGACCCTTCCGATGATGGCGGTTGGCGGGAAGGGCGTCATTACGGTGACAGCGAACATCGCTCCAGCAGAAATGGCCCGGCTTGTCGCATCGTTTGCCGAAGGAAAGATCGAGGAAGCTCGACGTATCCATTTCAAACTCTCTCCTCTCTTTGCTGCACTGTTCTTTGAAACGAATCCAATTCCGGTGAAGGAAGCCTTGAGCTTGATGGGCAAGATCGACTCTGAGCTGCGCCTACCCCTCTGCTCAATGGCACAAGACACACGCGAGAAGTTGGTTCAGGCCCTTAAGGATGCCTCATTGATCACACGTTAATGATGCCGATGGTGAGAAGAAGATGATCAAGGTCGTTGTAGCCGGCGCTGCCGGACGAATGGGATGCAGGTTGGTGTCACTGGTCAGGGATTCCACCGCGTTGATGCTGGTAGGAGCGCTGGAGGGGAAAGGCCACCCGGTATTGGGAGAAGATGCGGGTGAATTCGCTGGGTCAGGACGAGCCGGTGTCCCGATCACGGAGGATCTATCGGCCTTGATGGAGCGAGGGGAGGTCGTGATTGATTTTTCTTCTCCCGAGGCAACCCTTGATCACATGCGAACAGTCGTTCGCTCACGACGTGCAGCAGTCATTGGGACAACCGGATTCTCAACCACCCAGCTCGATGAACTTAAAGCGCTCACCCAACACATTCCCTGTGTGTTTTCTCCAAATATGAGCGTCGGCATCAATCTTCTCTACAAAGTCATCAGCGAGATGGCCAAAACCCTTGGGGACGACTACGATATCGAAGTGATTGAGGCCCACCATCGGTTGAAGAAGGACGCTCCAAGCGGCACAGCCCTCAAGATTGCCGAAGTTCTCGCACGGTCGGTAAGCCGTGATTTGAATCAGGTGGGTGTCTATGCTCGTAAGGGATTGATCGGGGAACGGACCAAAGGTGAAATTGGGATCCAAACCATTCGTGCCGGTGATATCGTCGGTGACCATACTGTTCTGTTCGGTGGCATGGGCGAACGCATAGAGGTGACGCACCGAGCCAGTAGCCGCGATACCTTTGCCCGCGGAGCTCTCCGTGCTGCACGATGGGTTGTCCGCCAACCGGCAGGTCTGTACGATATGATGGATGTCTTGAGTCTTCGCTAGCAAGTCGTTACAGGGTGTATTGCTCTTAACCGAGTTCTGGAGGGCGCTCCTTTTTCTGATCTCACCAGATGCCCAATGGTCTCTCGCTTTCCGCATAGGACAAGCCAGATCACGCTACCCCCCCACCAGACCTCGTCGACAAATCACGTGCGCGCACGAAGCTCACTCCTGATCAGCCAAGAGATACACGTTCTCTTTTGCTTCTTGATCTTGAGGCCGTTTTCTTGCCACCAGTTGTGTGAACTGGGGGCGAGCTGACCTCAGATGAGAGGAGTCGATGGGCGTGAAGGGGGAAGAGACTTGGGCCGAACCCATTGCCCGAATATGTTCCCCCATCAACGTGTAGTAGTTTGGAGACAGGAAGGATTAGTGTCGCGCCGTGATCGGCCGAGGTTCCTGATCCGCTGCTTTCCGACGGCCACAGTTTAAGCACGCAAACACTGTGATCGCCAGTCCAGCATCCAAATCCACTGCTCGTTCTGGAAGCATCGCTCCATGGCATTTATCGCAGGTCTTCATAGGTGCGCACTCTAGCATCATGAGATAGGGAAAACCAGTCCTCCTGAAGTACTGGATGACACCAAGATATGAGCCCCAATAAGACCTATTCAAATAGGCCAAATGAACTTGTTCATCGAACAGTGGTATACAATCGACGGGTGGCAGCGATCAACTTGACAGGTAGCGATAGCTCTCATAGGATTGTGGACTAGCTCGCAGTAGACCACTATGTATAGACTCATTCTTGCTAGTTTGCTCCTCACAATACTTTACTACCTACTCCGACATATGTTTCGCGCCTTCAAAACTCCGCTTCAAAATAGCCAGGGAAATTCTTCCACACAGAGTCCAGGTGACGACCTGGATCAGATGATCCAGGACCCAGTCTGTCACATATTCGTCCCGAGGCGAATAGCCCTAATCCAACTGATCGGAGGACGGGAATATTGCTTCTGCAGCAAGGAGTGCGCAGGAAAGTTCCGAGATGAGCACCCTATCTAGATGCCGAGTCTGGCCCCTAGATCAATCCAACTCTGTGCAGATTCAGGACAGGGCATCCTACATAGAATTTTGGCTAGCAGCCTGAGGAATAACTGTAGTCGGAAAGCTTTTCATTTTTGTCGAACTTGAGAGTAATTTGACATTCATTGGGCTTAAAGTTGAATAGCGGCGGACCTGATTTCCCTCCAGCAATACTGTAATAGGTCCAAGTCTCTCCCCCGAAAAACCGGGACGCTTTGCCAGTTGGGGCCCCCCAATTTTTTTCAAACCAGGCTTTATCCTTCCCCTGAAGCTCAGCCGGCTTAAGCGACGCTTCCAGGTAAGGATTACTCCCTCCGCAGGCGGTGACCACGCTACAGACACACAACAGATAAACCATTCGTCGTATCACATTTTCTCCGTTATGTGATGGAGTGAATCTAAACTCAAAAAATTCTAACGTTCAGCCTACCTTCTGTCAAACTTTTGAACTGATTAAGTTGCACTACGATCGAGTTCCTCATAAAATGACCGACAAGTAAGTAGAATTGACATCCGTCCACTGTTTCTTGGTGAGGAAAGGGACAATCATGAAGATTTATCTCGATACCGCTAACGTGAAGGAAATCCAGGATGCCGCCAGCTTCGGACTGCTCGACGGCGTGACAACAAATCCCTCATTGGTCGTGAAGGAAGGTCGAAGCTTTCGAGAAATGCTGCAGGAGGTGTGCAAGATTGTCGACGGACCAATCAGTGCCGAGGTCGTAAGCATCGAAGCAGACGCCATGGTTAAGGAAGGCAAAGAGTTGGCCAAGATTCATCAGAATATTGTGGTGAAGTGTCCCTTGATTCCGGAAGGGTTGAAGGCTACAAAGCGGCTAGCCGCCGAAGGCATCAAGGTAAACGTCACCCTCTGCTTTTCCCCGACTCAAGCCATGTTAGCCGCAAAAGCCGGGGCCTGGTGCGTGTCACCTTTCATCGGTCGCCTTGATGATATCAGTTCGAACGGGATGGAGCTTATCCGGCAGATCCTGACGATCTATAAGAACTATGATTACAAGACGCTGGTATTGGTGGCAAGCGTTCGTCATCCACAGCACGTCGTAGAAGCAGCTTTAGCAGGTGGCCATATCTGCACGATGCCCTACAGTATATTCCAGGCGCTCTTTAAACACCCACTCACTGATTCAGGCCTCAAGAAGTTCCTCGACGACTGGAAAGCAAAAGGGCAGCAATAGGAACCCCTGTGGTAACTACCTGGGTAAGGGCACAAAACATGAGTGGGTGAAATATTGTGGTGCTGAGGCTGAACGGTTGAAAGTTCCCTTAGAGCCCGTCAATTTCTTTCCTGGCCCGTTGAAAGACTGCGTAGAACATCGGTCTGGTCAATTTTCCTGTAAATGTGTTTTGTTGGCTTGGGTGATAGGAACCTACCAGAGTCACGCCTCGGGAAAGTCGGTAGACAGCTCCGTGTCCAAACTTAGGAGCTGGTACGGCAATCGTATGGCCTTGTGAACGGCAAGTCTTGAGATAGTGATCGAACGCAATTTTCCCTAACGCAACCACGACACGATGATTCTTCAGCAAACGAATTTCTTCCTCCAAGTACCGGCTACAACACTCAAACTCATCCGGCGTAGGCTTATTCCCTGGTGGCGCACACCGCACGGTTGCTCCAATATAACAGTCCCTCAGAGCCAGACCATCTCCTATGGACTGCGATTCGGCTTGATTGGCGAATCCATGGCGATACAACGCCTCATACAGCCAATCTCCACTCCGATCTCCGGTAAAGACTCGTCCCGTCCGATTTCCACCATGGGCCGCAGGCGCCAACCCCAGAATATAGAGTCGAGCTCGAGGATCTCCAAATCCGGGAACCGGTCGTCCCCAGTAGACCCAATCCCGATATTGCTTCCGTTTCTGTTCTGCAATCGTCTGTCGATACACGACTAAACGAGGACAGGCTGTGCAATCGGTGATAGTCTTGTTCAGACCAGTCAGGGTTCGCATGGGAGACGGCAGTGTAGCATGAATGAGAAACCCATTCTGCTTGCTGGCAATTTAGGGAGCTGATAGCTTCACTGCCTGCTCATTTGCAACCTATTCGCAATATGATTTAGAGGAGTCTGTGAATGATGATCCATTGGGTACGGTCCTTCATGTGGGCGTCTTGTGTCGTACTTTCTCTTATCTCGCCACCTATCCCTTTGTTGGCCTCAACAGATCCAGGGGCAAATAGCGGGCAAAAACTGGAGACGGAGAAGGATCTGCTTACGCCCGACTTATTGGATGGACAACCAGAACCGGAAGACCGTCTGGTCATTCTGCCTGAAATTAAGCGCGAGGGAGAGCGATTCTTTCTGAGCTCGTTCAAGCTTCCGGACAAGATCACCTTTGCCGGGGTGCAGGTTCCCCTGGATAACTGGCAAGTGAGAGAACGGATCGAGTATGAGTTCTATCAATTCTTAGAAGATCAAGGAGAGAGCATCATCCTTGCCAAACGTACCGGGCGCTGTTTCCCTCCAGCTGAAAGGCAGTTGGCGGAAAACGGTTTACCGGACGATCTCAAGTATATGTTGCTGGTCGAGAGTAAATGCATTTCTGCCGCCTACTCGAAAGCGAAAGCTTCAGGGCCCTGGCAATTCATACCCTCTACGGGCCGACGCTACCGACTCAAAAGTGATGCCGTCCGAGATGAACGTCGCAATCTCGAAATGTCAACTGAAGCGGCGGTAAAGTACCTCAAGTACCTCAAAGACTTTCAGGACAATGATTGGTTCTTGGCGATGGCATCCTACAACGCCGGCGAAGAACGGATTCGTAAGCTGCTCAAGGAACAAAAAATTACCGACTATTGGAAGATGCACGGGCCTCGTGAGACTATGCGCTACGTTCCTCGCATAATCGCGGCGAAGGAAATCTACTCCCAGCCGGAAAAGTATCTCGGACTGACCAAGAAAGATCTCTACATGCCATTGGAGACGGAAACTATCACCGTGCACGTGAAGGAATCTCAACGAGCGTTGGCATCCGTTGCTGAGGAGTTCGGTACGTACCTCCTTGAGATCAAAATGCTGAATCCGGAGTTCAAGAAAGATATGCTCCCTCGGGGATCGTACCAAATCCGAGTTCCTCGCCAGACCTGTCCCAATCGCTGCTTCAAGCAGGATCCTACCCCCTGACATTCGTCTCCATGCTGCTTCGTCTTCCCCCCTCTCCCATACGACCGTTTCTTCACAAGCTACTGGCCGCAGGACTTGCGGCCGCAGATCCCCATCAGGCCCTGCTCAAGACAGTCTTCCTCAACGGAGCATCCCTGCGAATAGGACAACGATCATTTGACCTGTCCCATACCAAACGGGTGATTGCCGTCGGGGCCGGCAAGGCATCAGCAAGAATGGCGCAGGCATTAGAGATCGTGCTTGGAGAACGGCTGGATGATGGACTTGTCATCGTGAAGACGGGACATTCACTCACCACGAAACGAATGACTGTCCTCGAGGCTGGCCATCCGATCCCTAATCGTGCAGGACTTGTGGCGACTCAACGCCTATTGCGTTTGACACAGAGCCTATCACCAAGAGATCTGCTGATCGTTCTCTTGTCTGGAGGGGCATCCAGCCTGTTACCGGCTCCGGTCTCAGACGTGACCCTTGCCGACAAACAGCGTACGACGCAGCTCCTGCTTCGATGCGGCGCCACAATTAATGAGGTCAATGTCGTCCGAAAACATCTCTCCCTGATCAAGGGCGGCGGACTCGCTGCCTCCACAAGTGCGAGGATCATCACCCTTGTTCTATCTGATGTTATCGGTGATGATCTTGGCTCGATCGGCTCTGGCCCCACAGCTGCTGATCCTTCTACGTTTACCGAGGCTGTCGAGGTCTTGCAGCGTTACCAGATCTGGCCTGCAGTTCCATCCGCAGTCCGTCGCTACTTGCAGCGGGGACAAGAAGGAGCAGTACCAGAAACCTTAAAGCCTGGTACGCTTCGTGGACGATCAGTCCACCACCACATTATCGGCAGTAATCACATCATGCTGGAAGCTGTGGAACGTGTCGCACGGGACGCTGGCCTCTTCACCAAGCTCGTATCCTCACCGCTCACAGGGGAGGCACGTGTCGCAGCCAAGCAGTTGGTCGAACTGGGGAAAGCACTCAGAACCGGGCGTAGCCGCGTAAGACGCCCATACTGTGTGGTGGCAGGAGGGGAAACCACGGTAACGGTCACAGGTCATGGGAAAGGAGGACGTGCCCAGGAATTTGCAGCGGCAGCCGCATTCGAACTCTCAGGCCTTTCCAATGTATGGATTGTCGCGCTAGGGAGCGATGGCACCGACGGACCAACTAATGCAGCAGGAGCTCTCGTGAGTAGCGAAACCCTCTCACGTACAAAACGACTCAAAGTTAACCTCCAGAGTGCATTGAACAGGCACAACACCTACCCAGCCTTAAAGAAGCTTGGATGCCATATTCACACCGGCCCGACCGGCACCAACGTGAATGACCTTTACCTCTTCCTCCAACTCTAGATACTATGCGGCCGTATGGTGTCTTCCTTCATCATCCCACTCTCGCACTGTCATGATCTGGGTCTCGTGGGTGGGAAAGCCCTTGGACTTTGCCGACTGATTGAGGCTGGATTCCCAGTCCCACCCGGACTCTGTGTGACAACCGACGCCTATGCCCACCATCTCCATAGTTCGAGTTTCCGAGACCAGGACGAGTGGCGCCGGATCATTGGATTGTCGGAATCTGACCGACTTTCGGCATTGGCTGGTTGTCGGTCACAAATCAACCGAACCGAGATTTCCCATCTCATCACGGACTGCCTCACAGCATTACAAGCTCTGGGGCAGCCACCTGCCATTCGCTGGGCGGTCCGCTCTTCGTCCACGACCGAGGACACCGCTTATGCGAGTGCTGCCGGTCTCTATCGCACTCACCTTGGCCGCACGCTTGCGGAAGTGGAGTGCGCAATCAAAGATCTCTGGGCCTCGCTGTGGGAGCTCCGGGTTATCAGCTACCTAGCCAGGCAAGGCCGAAAAACGGCGCCGAGGATGGCCGTCGTCATCCAACCAATGATCGATGCGCAGGCAGCAGGCGTCGCGTACTCCGTTCATCCTGTCACGAGACGACGCTCGCAGGTCATGATCAATGCCATTCCTGGTCTCGCTGCGCCGCTGGTCGACGGGACGGTCACCCCAGACGAATATGTGGTGGAGGTACCCGCTGAAGCAGGGAAACCATTCCAGATTCTTACCCGTCACTTAGCCAGAAAGACTGACTGTTTGCGCGTCTCGAATACAGGCTTGCAACAAGCTTCGCTCGAAGAGGACACACAAACCCGATCGTCTCTCACGGATAATCAGCTTGTTGTTCTCGCCCAGATTGCCAAGGAGATTGAGCGGACCTTTGGACAACCCGCCGATATCGAATGGGCCTTTGATACGGAGCAACTCTGGATCCTACAGGCTCGCCCGATCACCACCGTTCGGCCAACTCCCGACCTGACAAACGACGACTGCGAATGGTCACGAACCAACTTTAAGGAAACGCTCCCTGAACTTCCCAGTCCATTGAGCCTGTCATTCCTTGAGCAGTTTATGGACCGCTACATCCTCGAGCATTACCGCCGGCTCGGGTGCCGGATTCCCGAAGGACTTACCTCCGTCCGACTCTTACAGGGACGCCCATACCTGAACGTCACCCTCTTTCACCTGTTGGTTGCGCAGCTCGGCGGCGATCCTGCATTGAATGCGGAACAGATGGGTGGTGAACCGCTGCAAAGGCCGCCGCAGGTTCAAGCGCTCGGGAAAATGACGTCCCTTCGTGCCGCATGGCTGATGCTGAAGGAAATGCACCGCGTCGAGCGAGTGGGGCCACGTGTCTTTGCCGCGATGAAGGGGCTGGCCCGTACCTATCAACGCGAATCTGTGCTGAACCTCTCCCCTAACGAGCTCATGTCGGAGCTCGACAAGCTTGGTCCG
Organism: Nitrospira sp.; assembly: GCA_019636945.1. Lineage (GTDB taxonomy): Bacteria > Nitrospirota > Nitrospiria > Nitrospirales > Nitrospiraceae > Nitrospira_D. The sequence continues at coordinate 14,725 of JAHBWO010000082.1, forward strand.
TGGCTTGAGAGCCGGGAAGTCACATTCGGCATTGCGGGGGGAGTCGGACAGTGCCTTCAAATTTTCAGCAAAGTGTTGCCCGGATGGTTAGGCCCTGACTGGCGAATGCTATTGAACGCCGCGCTGCAAGGACAAGGGACCGTCATTAGCGCGCAACAGATTCTTCGTCTGGCTGAAGTCACCGGTATCGCCAAAAGAGACCGCCATACCCATACGATCCTTACATCAGCATCATGGAATCCAACGACATTCCGAACGACCCTGGCCGGCACAGAATTTCTGCACGCCTTCGACAAGTACCTTGAGGATTATGGGCATCGTGGCGTTGGCGAGTCGGACGTGATGTCGCCACGTCTCGCCGACAACCCTACGGCAATCCTGTCGATTCTACGCGCTCAGGTGATCTCCGATGCTCCCTCGCAGGACACCGTTCTATTGCGTCAAGGCAACAAGCAGGTCTCCGCGCTCGCTGAGATCAGGCAACGCCTAGGCTGGCGGTTGGACCGATGGGCCATCTTTCTCTGGTGTTATCGACGCTTGTGCCGATTCTTTTCGTTGCGAGAAGCCAATCGGCACCACTTGATGTATTACTCAGCAGCTATTCGAACCCTCCTGATCCGGCTTGGAGAACGCCTCGTCGAACAAGGGTTACTGCGGCAGAGAGATGACATTTTTTTCTTAACCATTGCTGATCGGACGGACTTGATGAACGGAAACACCCAAGACTGGAATGCGATAATCGCCGCCCGGAGAGCCGAACGCGAGCAGCGTATCGCGATCAAGGTACCAGACACCGTTCACGACTGGACAGCTGTGAGGCACCGAACCGTAACACAAGATCACGCTGGGGAAGACTGCGCCTTATCAGGCATACCAATCAGCATTGGAACCGTGACTGGTTCAGTTCGCCTCATTCGATCAGCAGCAGACTGGAGTAAGGTGATACCAGGAGAAATCCTGGTGGTCCCGGTGATCGACCCAGGCTTGGCCCCCCTCTTCGGCCTCGCAGGAGGGTTGATTGCAGAAATGGGCGGCACCCTTTCTCATGGAGCGATCATTGCTCGAGAATATGGATTGCCGGCAATCGCAAACGTGGAGTCGGCCATGTTACGACTTTCCGATGGGGTGCCGGTCACCCTCGATGCCGGATCCGGGACCATTCGTATAGGGCCGTCTCAATCGGTAGAGTCTATCTAGGGCTAATTGATCCCGAGCCGTCTGCGCCTTGACCTTTCCCAATACCTTGCGTAATCTTCGAACGATTCTCTATTGAATACGCTATATGTAGCGGCTCAGTCTTATGGACAAATTGGCATGTGGGATATGGATCAATTTCTAACAAGTCTGGCGCCGAGTAGCCTGGTAGGGTTTGTGGCTGGGCTGTTTCTTGGCGGTGTGTTGGTCGGTCTATGGGTCACGAGTCGCCTACGACCTCACGCGCAACGTGCCGAAGCGACCGCGGACGAGCTAAGAAAACAGGTGGACCAAGAACGAACAGTGACCGGCTCGCTCCGTAACGAGTTGGCAGCAGTTCAACAGGCTCGGGTCGCCGCTGAAACCAGAATGGAAGACGCCGCGCGACAGCTGGAGGAACAGAAAGTCCTGATCGACCATACACGCCACGAACTCATCGGATCATTTCAAGCGCTGTCCGGCGAAGCGTTGAAGCAAAACAACGAAGCGTTCTTGAAACTCGCCGCCGTGTCCTTCGAAAGCCTGCATGTCAAAGCCGAGGGCGATCTTGCTCAACGACAACAGGCCATTGATGGCTTGGTTCGCCCCCTGCAGGATTCTCTTCACCGCTACAACGAAGAGCTGCGGCTGCTCGAACAATCTCGCCAATCGGCTTACGGTGGATTGGATCAGCACCTAAAATTACTGGCCGACTCCCAGCACCGGTTGCAACAAGAGACGGGCAACTTGGTCAAGGCCTTGCGGGCTCCCGCGATCCGAGGCCAGTGGGGTGAGCTCACATTAAAGCGTGTCGCCGAACTCGCCGGCATGGTGGACCATTGTGATTTTGTGGAACAACTCTCCGTTACCGGCGACGAGGGGCGCCTCCGTCCGGACATGGTGGTCCAGCTACCGGGAGGACGGCAAATCATCGTCGACGCAAAAACCGTGCTCTCTGCCTATCTCGATGCCTATGAAGCACAGAATGAGGCGCAACAGGCCGACGCCTTGCGCCGCCACGCCGCCCAGGTCAAGAGCCGCATGGATGAATTGTCGTTGAAAGCCTATTGGACACAGTTTGACCGCACCCCTGAATTCGTCGTGCTCTTCCTGCCCGGCGAGCAATTTCTCGGCGCCGCGTTGGATCAGAACCCCAGACTGATTGAAGAAGGATTCGCCAATGGGATCGTCTTGGCTACCCCCTCGACCCTCATTGCCTTGCTCCGTGCAGTCGCCTACGGCTGGCGACAAGAACGAATGACCGCCCATGCTGAAGAAGCAGGTCGCCTGGGGAAAGAGCTGTACGAACGAATGGCGGTCTTAGCCGGGCATATGAACGATGTCGGCCAATCACTCGGAAAAAGCGTCTCGTCTTACAATCGCGCCATTGGCTCCCTGGAGACGCGTATTCTCCCGGCAGCACGCAGATTTAAAGATTTGGGTGTCTCGTCCGATCGCGAAATTCCCATCCTCGAACCGACCGAGGTGGTGCCACGAAAAACGTTACCGCTAGAGATGGAATGAGGGAACACAATGACCAACGAACAAGCCATGGTGGAAGCCTTTCACAGCAAATTTGAGATTTTGATACAGACCGCCCCGACGGATTTGAATGAGGACACGAAGCGCCTTCGAGTCCGACTGATTCAGGAAGAATTCGACGAATTGAAAGAGGCCATGGCGACCGGAGATTTGACTGCCGTTGCGAAAGAAATGGCGGACCTGCTCTATGTGACCTACGGCACCGCTGTTTCATATGGAATTGACATGGAACCGATTTTCCAGGAAGTGCATCGGTCAAATCTGAGTAAAGTCGGTGGATACAAGCGGGCGGATGGGAAATGGGTGAAGCCCCCTACCTACTCGCCCGCTGATATCGTCTCAATTCTGGAGGCACAGCAGGAGCACGCGTTGGCGGAGCAGCCATGTGATCATGCAGCTGCCGCTGGTGCTCCTCGGAGTTCATGAAAGATCTACACTGTCCGAATTGCGGAACACCCTTCGTTCGAGTGATCCCCGACGAAGGTGCCATAGGGCGGGTCCTCACTCGCTTTAAATACTTTCCATTCCGATGCCAGCTGTGCACAACACGCTTTCGCGTCTTCAGAAATCAGATCAAGACTGCGACCTCCCCCACCGATCGCCGTCAATATGAACGCCTCCCGGTGTCGCTTCGTGCCAATCTATTAGCGGGCAACGCCGTCCGGATTGACAATCGGGTGACGGATATTTCCATGGGCGGCTGCACCCTCGAAACCACAAAAACCCTTCCGCAGGGTACATTTGTTGAGCTTGTGATCAAACCGGCCTCCGACGAGGAACCGATTAAGATCGGGACAGCCGTGGTCTGCTCATCCCGGCCAGAATCGATGGGCATTCGATTCATGGAGATGGTGACGGACGATAAGAACCGCCTCAGCCAAGTGATCCTCAGCCTGCTGGTAGGACAGAGCCT
>JAHBWO010000083.1 GCA_019636945.1 Nitrospira sp.
AAATGATCAAGAAGATAGTTTCGGTGGACCTGTCAGCGGCAACCGGTTCGTTTTCGGTCGAATGGTTCAACGTTGGTACCGGTGAATCCATTGTTGTCGGGACGGCGACCGCGGGCAGTAAGCAGAACTTTGCAGTGCCCTTTAACGGGGACGCTGTTCTTTATCTAAGTGCTGACAAATGAGAGAGCAACTGATGCCAGCTATCACCCAGCCGTTGGTAACGGTACTTACACCTGTATATAACGGGGAAAAGTACCTCGTCGAATGTATTGAAAGTGTGCTGGCTCAGTCCTACCAGAACTGGGAATACCACATCATCAATAATTGCAGCACAGATGGCACACTGACGATTGCTGAGGCATATGCCGCGCGGGATTCACGGATTCGAGTGACGACGAATACGCAATTCGTAGGCGTACAGGAAAATCACAACATTGCATTTCGCACCGTCCCTGGGACCAGCAAGTATTGCAAAGTCGTACATGCCGACGACTGGCTGTTCCCGGACTGTATCGAAAAAATGGTCACTCTCGCGGAGGCCAACCCCAGCGTGGGGATTGTCGGAGCGTATGGCCTGAGGGACACTCAAGTCGTCTGGGACGGACTGCCGTATCCCAGCACAACTGTGAACGGCAGGGAGATATGTCGAAACTTGCTGAAGGGCGGATCCAGCGTGTTTGGTACACCAACGTCCGTACTCTATCGGTCGGAAGAAGTGAGAAGACGTAGTAGCTTCTTTAACGAAATGCATTTGCACTCGGATACGGAAGCCTGCCTGGACGTGCTTCAGAAAACCGATTTCGGATTCGTGCACCAGGTCCTGACGTATACCCGGGTGCATGCCAATAACGCGAGTGAGTTTGATACGGTCTCCCTGTATCTGCCGGAAATCGAAATGCTCTACAAATATGGACCGATATATCTGCGGGACGAAGAGCTCAAAGCGCAAACCCGAAGCATGTGGGATCGTTATTACACGTCGTTAGGTTCCAAGGTGTTCAGAAATCGGAACAAAGACTTCTGGGACTATCATCGGACTACGCTGAAGCGGTTGGGACATGGTTTACAGGTGAGCCGGGTCGGGATGGCCGTCTTTCTCAAGATACTGGATCTCGGGCTCAACCCACTGAGCACCTCTCGTCGAATCGCAAAAAGAGTCGGTGCAATCTAATGCGGACATCCTGCATATCGATGGCATCCCATAGAGCACTCACTCGCCCGTGAGGCTAATCCGCGCCTGTTCGCATACCAGCTCACAATCATCCTCATCACATCGATAAGTCTGACGGATAGGGATTCGTCACAAAGAGAGCGATCCGAGTCTTTTGACGGCACCTTCTCGGTGTGACGGATAGAGCTCCCCGAGATTTACCAGCAAAGGCAATGACAGGCATGAAACACGTCATGATGATAGCGCGTTTCTTTCCGCCAGAGGGATCAGCCACGTCCTTTCGCACCTTACGATTTGTGCGTCAGCTGGCCGCACAGGATTGGAAGACCACCGTGATCACCGCCACTCCCAGTCAGTACGAGCGGTACGACGCAAAGCTCGTGGCGATGGTCCCGTCTCAGACGCGAGTCATTCCGGCGCTTGGGTACGATGCATGGCAGCAATTTCAGTCGTGGCGTGCAAAGCGAATGACCATGGCACCTGTCTCCGTTGCCAGTGCTGCAATGCATCATGCGGGTGGAGAACCGGCAGGGCTGAGGGCTCGGTTACGGAGCATGGTGAGAAGCGTCGAGGCAGTATGGTATCAGCCGGATGTGGCAAGTCCGTGGATCTCGCATGGGGTGAATGCCGCGTTGACGGCCTGTGTCGAGGCGCGTCCTCACATGCTCTGGGCCAATGCCGGGCGTCTGTCCGCCTTTTATATTGCGCAACAAGTGTCGGAGCGTACCGGAATTCCGTACGTCTTGGATTTTGACGATGCGTGGAGTATCACCTCGAACGATCACGATGTCCGGAGAACAAGGGGGGCCACACGGGCCTTGCGTCGGCGGATGTATGGATTACTGCAGCACGCTCATGCGGTGGTGTTCCGATACGAGAGCGAGGCGGAATGTTTCTGGCGTGCTTATCCCGGAGCGTTGCAGGCATCGAAAATTTATGTGATTCCCAACGGATTTGAGGCGCCGATCGAGCCGTTTATGGCCCCCACAGGAGACCGGTGCACGATCCTTTACTCCGGGACCCTTCCTGATTACCGTTACGATACGTTGCTAACCGCGCTTGAGACGTTGAAGAAGAAAGACCCAGAGGGTGCCAAACGCTTGCTTTTGCGCTTCGTGGGGGAAGGGATGGAACCGCTTTCCGCTGAGGTCAATATTCGCGGCCTCTCCGACATGGTCGAAACGTCTGGGCCGATCTCCTTTGAGCAGGTGTCTCGCCTCCAGCGTGAAGCACACGCATTGCTAGTGCTTGGACGGCCCTCGACTATGAAGGGGTATGAACTCTTTGCCGGCGCCAAGCTGTTCGGCTACCTGAAGGGCGGACGCCCGATCATCGGAATTTTGCCACAGGATGAAACCAAAAAAGTATTGATACGGGTTGGGGTGGAAACGATTGCTGACGTCGACTCGGTTCCGGAGATCGTGGCGGTTCTTCAGATGCTTCTCGAAAAGTGGTCTTTTAAAGATTTGGAGTCCTTGGCTCCGGACCGCAAAGCGTGCGAGGCCTATTCTTCGGAACGGCAAACCGAAACTCTGATACGCGCCCTCGAAGGCATTCCCTCGGAAAAGCCCTTCGTCCCCGGCGAACAATCCATCCCCGGCAGCCTACGGGAGATCGAGGATCCACGATGGTTGAACGGCGACTGTTAGGTTGAACAGGTGATCGACCATCAGGCGACGGCCGATGAGAAAATTACGAGGAGGCGTTGTGCATTTCTGTATCAGGGACGACGACACCAGCTTCTTTACTTCTCCTGATGAATTGGAACGTGCCTATGGTGACATAACCGTGCATGGTCCGGTCTCTCTGGCAATCATTCCGTTTTGCCGGGCAGGTACAAGTCGTGGTCTCCCCAAAGAATCGCGAGACCGATGGACAGTCCACCCCCTAGAGGATAATCCCGCATTAGTGTCGTATTTGCGGAATGCCATCGCCGCCGGAAAATATGAGGCCATGTTACATGGGTACTACCACGACGAGCCGGGGAATCGGCGTGAGTTTCTCGACGGGGTAGAGCTCGAACGCAAAGTGAGGGAAGGCAAGGCCTATCTCGAAAACTTGCTAGATACGGCCATTCGCGTATTCGTCCCACCGCATAACGCCATCGGTAAAGAAGGATTGAAGGCGATCACCAATGCGGGCCTGCATCTTGGTGGAGTCGCAGGTATGCGTCATGGTTGGCCCCTGCTTTCTCCAGCTTCCCTTGCCATTTGGTGGCGGCTAAGGCGTCGGCGGCAGAATGGCCTCGATGGGCTGCCGTATATCCTCAATGTGGCGGGGCACAGGGAACTGGCAGGAACTGCGATTACCCCCAGAGCCGTACTTCGGAGAAGCCTCGAGCGATTTGATGAGGCCGTTGGATTGGACGGAGTCTTCTGCGCGGCTACGCACTATTGGGAGTTCGAAGCGCCGACGGGCGATCCTGAAGCAAAGACCGTTGGTGACCATCTTCGAAAACTAGTACATCGGGCCAGGGTTGATTCTACCGTTCACTGGATGTCCGTGGGCGCAGTACTCGACGAGGGTCTTCACATCCCCTGATTGTAAGCGGGAAAGCCACGGTCGTGCTTTCTGTTTGCGAGCCGACTACTGCGGCATTTGAACGATATAACGGAGAAACTGGTTCTATGTGCGGTTTCGTAGCGTTCTTCCAAGACAATCCGCGGATCGATCTTGAGATTGCCCGGCTGGCGACCGCGCAACTCACGCATCGAGGACCCGACGGGTCCGGCGAATGGGTCGAGGGGCCTGCCATGTTGTTTCACCGCCGTCTCTCGATCATCGATTTGGCGACGGGGCAGCAACCGATGGTGAGCGGAGACGGCCGGTATGTTGTCGTCTTCAACGGAGAAATCTACAACTTTGAGAGCCTGCGGTCAACGCTCCAGGCCGAAGGCATCCGCTTCCGCACCCATTCCGACACAGAAGTGCTGCTTGAAGGGTTTGCCCATTGGGGAGAATCGGTTGCCGAACGGCTCAATGGTATCTTTGCGTTTGTGGTGTGGGATCGCCGAAAACGCGAAGTGTTTGGAGCTCGGGATCGTCTCGGCATCAAGCCGCTGTGCTGGGCGCAGGTCGGTGGGGCGTTAGTCGTGTCGTCGACTCTGGAGCCGCTTGATCGACTTCACGATTGGGGTGCGGTTGATCCGGTCGCGGTTCGAGATCTGCTGGCGTTTGATTACATTCCTTCGCCTCGATCAATTCGAAAGGGTGTGCAGAAGCTTGAGCCGGGGTGCCGGTTTCGATGGCATCCGGGCGATCAGGAGCCGAAGATCGAGCGGTACTGGATGCCTCCCAGACCGGATCCTCAGGCCGAGCCTCCCGATGAGCACACGTTGGAGCGTCTCCTGCAGGACGTCGTGCGGCGGCAGATGATCAGTGACGTGCCGATCGGTGTATTTCTGTCCGGGGGAATTGATTCTTCTCTGTTGGTGGCGCTCATGGCTCGCCAATCTGAGAAGCCTGTTCGCTCGTTCTCCATCGCCTTCAAGGATTCGGCATCCGACGAATCGTCCATCGCCGGATTGGTGGCGCGGCAGTTCGGTACCGACCACACTGTTTTACCGGCGGAAGACTGTGGTCCAGATCTGCTGCTAAACCTCCTCGGCAGTCTGGATGAGCCCTTCGCTGATCCTGCCGTTGTCCCGACCTACCTCCTGGCAAAGATGACGGCGGGCTATGTCAAAGTGGCATTGTCTGGAGACGGGGGAGATGAAGTGTTCGGGGGGTATCCGAAATACCTGCTCGGCAACGATCACTCTGCTCCTCTCCCAGGGTACGCAGCGCTAGACCGATCCCTGCGAGCCGTAAACTGGCGGCCTCGCGGCATGTCGCATCTCTATTGGCGAACGCTCAGCCCGGAAGCGCGCATTCAGTGGTCCTGGGTTCGATATGGAGACTTTCCGGTTTTCCGGAAGGATCTACGTCAGGTGCTTGGGGATGAGTACCACGGGACAGCAGGCGTGTCAGAGTACTTTGAACCATGGGAGCGGCGGGCCAGACGATACGGCGAGTCGATCAGCGTAGATTTGTTGATGCGCGCCGACCTTGAAACCTATTTGAGTGAAAACTGTCTAGTGAAAACGGACCGAGCCAGCATGCTGGCTTCACTTGAGGTACGGGTTCCATTTCTCGACGAATGGATACTCGACAGAATCCTGCCCCTTCATGCAGATCACAAAATCATCAATGGCACGTTGAAGGCGCTATTGATGCCGTTGGCGAAGCGACTGTTGCCAAGACAGGTATGGGACAGGCCCAAACACGGGTTCCATGTTCCTCTGGATCGGTTCTTGGCCGGTAGTTGGAAACCGGCAGTCGATGCGGCGCTTGATTGGGGCGAGACCCATGCGCGGGTGTTTGATTACGGCTACCTGCGGGGCTTGCACGCGCGCAACGTGGCGCATGGCGGCATCGGGCGGGAACTGTGGAATCCGTTTGTGTTCCTGAGTTGGGCCATGGCGCGATCGTATTCGATATGAAAGTTGCCTTTCTCAATGACCGCATCTACGGCTATGCCTGTGGTGATGCGGCGACAGTTGGTGGAAGCGAGCGCCAACAATGGCTTCTGGCCAAAGGCCTCGCCGCGTCAGGCTGGAGCGTGACGGTAGGCCTTCGAGACGGTATTCCCCCCGGCGAAGTTCGAACGGTAGAAGGGGTCGAGTATCGGGGCATCAGACGCGGCCAGTGCCTCATGGATTGGTACGGGTATTTGTCCGCAGTCCGGCCGGACTGGGTGTATTGGCGTGGCGCCTCTCACCTGTTCGGCCCGCTGGTAAAGATGGCCCGTTGGGCCGGTGCACAAACCATTTTCGCGGCTGCTTTTGATACGGATGTCACTCCTCGTAGGGCGCTAACGGCTCGTGAACGCTGGTGGCCATTGTATGCCTTGGGCCTGGCACAAGCCGATCGGCTGTTTGTGCAACACAGTGGACAACTGGACGAACTGAACGCCCGTTGGAAATCAAAAGCGAACATTGTGCGAAGCATTACCCGGACGCAAGCCTCAATCCAGAGGCATGCCGACCGCTCTCCGTACGTCGCATGGGTTGGCATGCTGAGAGAGCCGAAACGCCTCGACCTATTGATCGAAATGGCGAGGTACACCCCCACGATCAGATACGTAGTGTGTGGCGGTGTCACCACCCACCGGTCGCAAGCGGGTTACGGCGAACGAATGATTGAAGCCATGCGCCTCTTGCCAAATGTCGAGTATCGCGGAAAAGTGTCTCCTGCCGAGGCAGAAGACGTGATTGCGGGCGCGGCGGCCTTGCTGTGCACGTCCGATCGGGAAGGATTTCCCAACACATTTCTTCAGGCATGGAGTTTCGGTACGCCTGTGGTCAGTCTCACGGTAGATCCCGACAAACTTGTCGCGAAACTCGGCTTGGGTGTGGTCGCGGGTACGGCCAGGGCTGCAGTGGATGCACTGCACGGTCTTCTAAGTTCATCGGAAGAACGTGAACGCATTGGGAGGCAAGCCAGTGCCTATATTGCGGAGCATCATAGTGAAGCGGTTGTAGTCAAAACAGTTGAGCAGGCCACCGCGCCGAGACGGCAGACGGTCTAGGTCCATCGGCAGCGACGTGCTGAAGATCATGAAAATTCTCGTCATACATTCTGAGCTCGGAGTACTCCGAGGAGGAGGGGAGAATTTTACCCGAAACCTGTTCACCGCTTTCAGCGAACGGGGGCACGAAGTCTGGGTGACCTTTATTGCCGACTCCAGCGGGAAATATCCCCTGGCATTGCCGCCCTCGTTCCATCCACTTCCGTTAGCCGGATGGTGGTCGAGAAAGTTCGGACAGAATGCAATTTCAAGGATGGCGAGCTGGATTCCTGTTGGCACTGTGTTACGGACTCAGTGGGATCGCGTACAGGAAGCGCTGTGCTGGCGGACAGTGCGATGGCACGACCAACGATTTACTCGGCGCGTCGAGGCGCAATTCAGAAACCGGTGGAACGAGTTTGATGCTGTGTATGTGCATGGAAGTGTTCAGTTGGCCTATTTAATTGCAAAATTGCGTCCCACAATACTCAGATTGCCTGGGCCGGCATCGCCCGACCTGGCATCCATACTCCGAAAAATCTCCCTTGTCTGTGCAAACGGGGACGTCTTGGTAAAGACTCGTGAGTTTCTGGGAGATCATGCGGTGGAGCTGCCGATCGGCTTAGACGGTCAATTGTTCAGGCCGGGAACGTCTCGAATCCGACAGCAGCTGGGATGGACGGAGCAAGATTGGGTGATTGGATATGTGGGGCGGCTGGCATACATCAAGGGTGTGGATCTTCTTGCCCGCGCCTTTTCAAAGATTCGTCGAATATGTCCGCAGGTGAGGCTCCTTGTCATTGGTTCGGGTGAAGAACAGGGAAAGTTGCGATTGTGCCTGAGAGAGGAGCTCGCGAAAGGGATTGCCTGGCTTGAAGCCGATGTGCCGCACGTTTCGTTGCCTGAATGGTATCGAGCCATGGATCTCTTCGTCATGCCGAGCCGATATGAAAATTATTCGAATGCTGCTCTCGAAGCGTTGGCGTGCGGCGTGCCATTTTTAGCCTCCGCCATAGGCGGAAACCAACGGTTGGCCGACACCGAAGGCGGGTGGCTCTTTTCGCATGGGTCAGAAGAGGCATTGGCGAAAAGCCTTCAGGCAGTTCTCAGTGAGCGGCATGCCGCCATGGAGCGGGGACGAGTGGCCGGCGAAAAGGTACGTGAGGCATATAGTTGGTCCTGCAGCGCTGGGCGGCTAGAGGCCATTTTTCAGCGGATCCGTTCATCGGAGAACACGGCGGTCGCATGCATGCATTGAGCAGCCTTTCATTAGCGCGCGCGCGAAGCACTAATCTTTCAGCAGCACTGGCTCCGGCTGAGTACGGGTATTACTTCGTCATTTTCTACACCGTTCTGGGTGCGCCATTAGGCATCATCCTGCTGGGCAGCATTGGCTCAGGGTTTCTTTTGATTCCTGTGCTCGCCCTATGTTTTCTCGCACTTGGTTCAGACATCCAGGACATTTTACGAGCGGCGTGGATTCCTCTGGCCTGTGGACTGACCTATCTTTTCATCCAAATCGGTGTACATGGAGAGTCGCTCTATGAACCGTATGTCTACCCATTCGGTCAGTGGGTCATATCTCTTGTCATAGTCCAGGCACTTGCTACGCATCGGCCGCATTTTCTAAACCGGTTTCTCTGGTTCACGCTACTTATCGGTCTTTCAATGGTGCCGTACATGACTCAGAGCCAGGGCGGGGGCTATGAACGTGCTTTGGTGAACCGGGAACTGGGATATTCAAATCCCAATGCTGTGGCCGGCTGGTTTGGCTTTTGTGTCGTGTGTATGGTGATCAAAGGTTTTATTGAAACGCATCCCGGCTCGCGGCTCCTCGCTTGGGCCATGGCCCTTATTTCGTTCTACGTGGTCACGATGACGGTGAGCCGAGGCGCGATAATTGCCATTGTGGGCGCGCTGCTGATAGCGAGTAAGCGGTTACTCAAAGGCGGGTTTGTCCCGCTCCTGGTCCTGGCCGGTCTTGTCTCGGGATTGGTAGAACTTGGTGTTTTTGACCAAGCTGTCCGATCCTACAGCCTACGCGCAGGGGAGGAGACTGGGCGATTTCGAGTGTGGCCCTTATTGATCGATAAGTTCCTCAGTTCTCCGCTCGTCGGAAGCGGTGCGTCGCATCCCGGCGCAATAACGAGCACAGGCAAGTATGTGACTCCGCACAATAGCTTCCTCTTGTTCGCCGTCGCCTCTGGAATCGTTCCACTGGTGTTTTTTTGTGCCTACCTTCTCCGGGCTGGTATGGCGGCTTTTTTGATTGGCGGTGCAGAACAGGGTGGAACAGCATTTTATCTGCCGCTCGTCGTCTATGCTGTCTTGATCACTTGTGCTGGGAATATGGACTTTATGACGCCGTGGGCGATTGTGTCCCTTGCTCTGCCCCTGGGAAGAGTGCTCTCGACAGGGGATGATGATTAAGCTTCTCCAAGGCGGCAAGCAGCAAGCATCTAAAGGCCCACACAGTTCCTGTCTTATGCGAAGCTTCACACCCCATCCAAGACGTCCTATCGATCTCTATGCCGGCCATGCCCGGTGGCTTCAAGACCATCCTGTATGGGCATCACTCATTGTCTTAAGCTGCGCGTTATCCATGCGCATGCTTTTTACATATCGTGCAGATCCAGAGCAGTTGCTCTTTCCTGACTCCGGCACATATTTGGACCCGGCCCTGAGTCTTCGGGAATCAGGCTCGTTCCTCAATAAGCATCAGGCACCGGAAGTTACACGCACACCTGGCTATCCACTGTTCCTTGCGGCGCTTATGACATGTGTTGGTACAGATCTGCGCACACTCTTGATCGTGCAGGCAGCAATCCTCTCGTCGAGCGTGGTAGTGCTCTATTGGTTGGCCAAGCACATACTGCCTCCCGTAATGGCGTTCACTGGCGCATTATTGGCCGCTTTTTCACCTTGGGCTTCGGTACGGGCAGGGTTTCTTCTCAGTGATGGCATCTTTCTCTTGATGCTGAGTGTGCTGTTGTTCGTCATGTATCTCGTCGTCAGGCACGCACGGAATGCGGCTATGCTCGTAGCCTGCGGTAGCTTGGTAGGAGTGCTGACCAGTGCCGTGGTATTTGTGAGACCTGTCTTTCCACTTATCATTTTGGTGGCAGGGACCATGTTTCTGCTCCACCCAGCCAAGAAGGCTGGAGTGTGGATGCTAGTGGCAAGCATGGTGCTCAGCGCGTTGGTGCCCCTGCATCTCTGGAAGATGCGTAATCTTCACGAAGCGCAGTTTGCGGGTTTCAGCGATGTGTCGGGCAAAGCGGCCTGGCAATGGTTGGCCTCTGCAGTGAAGGGCCAGATCCCAGCGGCTGGTGGGGACCGGTGGATGATGCTTCGGAAAGCCGAGGAGGAAGAAACGCATTGGCGTCTATCGCTTCAACAAGCGGATGCAGAACGATGGCGTCTTGCAAAAGAGGTATTTGACGCCCATCCTTTCTTGACCGCGTACGTTTTTATGCTCAATGCAGGCGAAGCGCTCGTCCATCCGCAACCGAATATACTTACTCCCGCGGGTTTGAATTTTTCTGGAGATGCAGTCGTACTGGGACTGCTTTGGGGTGCGTTTGTATTGTTTGCTGCTGTCGGAATTGGTCACATATTTGGAAGCACACAGCCCGAAGGAATTGACCGGAACTGGCTCCTGGCGATGCTCATTATCTGTGGCGTGTTAACGATGACTGGCGGTGTGTCGTTCGGGGCTGGCGCGAGATATCGAATTCCCCTTGAGCTAATCGTACCGTTATTGGCCGGTGTGGGCCTCGTGCACATGATAACTGCTCCCAAGAACACGTGATAGTTTGCCGTAACTGGTAGATGAATGTGTCCGATCAAGCTACCTTCTGTTGATTGTAGGACATTCCGTTGTCTTCACCCCATCCCCGGCCAGTCCTAAAAAGTAGTTATTCCAATCTCAGAAGTGTACAAGCGGTTTGCAATCGCCTATCAACCAGATTCTTGCTCTATAGCGAGCGCTTATTGCCCGCAGTCTCAATATGAAAGTCCCTCGAGATATTTCCGCACTCACAGTTCGCATTTGTATCTTTCTTCATCCTCCGATGTTTTGGGGCTATCGGTAGCCTTTGTAGATATCTGACCTTTACTGTCAGGAGATCTTGTCTGGCGGCTTTATGCGAAGTCTTTTTCTCCTAACTTTGAAGTACATAATGAATGAGCACTCTGCTCACCCAGAGGGGATGATCCATGGCTACTACTAGAGGCCTCCGACATGTGGGCGGCAATAACGTTCCTGCTGGAATTACCTGCGCAGTAAAACGTGGCGGACTCAAATTCGGCTACTTTGGTTTCTCTTGTTGGCTACAGCAGCACTTTGTTCTCGCCTCGTTAATTATTTTAGCTTGTTCACTGGGCCCGCGAGTTGGTATGGCGGTTCTTGCAGATCCTGGTCAGCTGGCCCCTCCGGGATCAGATTCGCCAACGTACTTAGCTCCTGCAATAAATCTAATCCAATCAGGTTTTTATTTAAACGATCATGGGGACCCTGAAGTCTCAAGAACACCTGGCTATCCAGTGTTTCTCGCAGCTCTAATGTCAATCGTTGGGAAAGATGTGCATTCCCTGGCCATTGCTCAGAGTATTGTTCTTTCGGCCACAGTCTTGCTCTTGTATTGGTTGGCAAGGAAAATTCTTCCTCCAGTCATCGCGTTTACAGGTTGTTTGTTGGCGTGTGTTTCTCCCTGGGGCATTTTACAAAGTGTTTTGATACTTACTGAGGGATTGTATCTGCTATTGCTCACAGCGACGTTTCTGCTTATTAGAATTCTTGAGGAGACAACGTCCCAGCGTATGGCAGCTTTTTGGGCAGCAGTAACAGGTGCACTTATTGGCGGGACAGTGCTTGTGAGGCCTGTCTGGCCAATTCTAATTATTCTGGCTGCGGTCACTGTTCTTCGGTGCGGTTTGAGGCGAAAAGGACTATTGATTATGGTCATTATCCTTTTTGCGAGCGCGCTAACGCCTATGCACCTCTGGACGAACCGCAACGCAGAGGTGGCCGGCTTCAATGGATTGAGTGACGTGCCAGGAAAAGCGGCATGGTTTTATCTGGCCTCCAGAGTAACAGCCCAGGCGGAATCGCGGGATAGGTGGGAAATTCAGCGAGCGACCATGTCGACAGACAACCTGGCAGGGCAATCTCTTGCACTCGCAAACAAAGAGAGGTGGGAGAAGGCAGCGCAGGTGTTTGCGTCCCATCCTGTATCAACAGTGTGGAGTTTCATGCTGAGCGCAATGGAGCATGCTACGCATCCTTCACCAGAGGTATTGAGCCCAGTCGGCATGAATTTTAACGGCGACTACTTGGTCCTTGCTTCATTGTGGATTGTATATTTACTGTTAGCTTATGTCGGGTGGCGATGCTCTTCTGATCCTGATTGGGATGATGGCGCAACAGACCGTGGCTGGTTGTTTGCGATTTTAATTGCTTGCACGGCCCTGACTCTTTCTACCGGACTAACGTTTGGGGCAGGGGCTCGAATGAGGGCGCCACTCGAACTGATCATTCCATTGCTAGCAGGGATGGGGTTGGTGCGAATAGTGCGCTCGTTCAAGACGACAGAATCCAATCGGTTACCTGAGACACAGTTGCCCGATGAAGTCAGATCTAAACCTGTTCTGGCTGTGCTTATCCCGGTCTTTAATGAAGTTCAGTCAATCAAACGGCTTGTCAAGCGAGTGCTCGCCTCATCAAACGAGGTAGAGATAAGAGTTTTTATCGTTGACGACTGTAGTTCAGATGGAAGCGGCGCAGTGCTTGACGCTCTGGCGTGCGAGGATTCCCGGATCACGGTCCTTCACCACAATACAAATCAAGGGAAGGGTGCGGCTATTCGTACTGCGATCAATGCGGCTACCGGGGACTTTGCAATTATCCAGGATGCCGACTTTGAGTACGATCCGAATGACTATTCTCGTATTATTGCACCCCTACTTACCGGTGCGGCTGATGCCGTGTTTGGCAGTCGCTATTTGAGTGGAATGGAACGCCAGGTACGGGGATACTGGCATTCACTCGGGAACAGTTTTCTGACAACGTGTTTCAACATTGTACATGATGCGCACCTGAGCGATATGGAGACATGTTATAAGGCCTTGCCCTTGAACATACTTAAGAGTCTCCGTCTGACGACAGATCGTTTCGGTATCGAGCCCGAGCTCGCCGCACGACTCATCGCTGTCAGAGCAAGGATCGTTGAGGTGCCGATTTCTTATTATCCTCGCGGCTATGGAGATGGGAAAAAGATTGGGTGGAAGGATGGCCTGGAGGCCATTTATTTAATTGTAAAGTTTAAGTATTTCGACCCAATTCCTTGTTTGGACGCTGCGATGCTTCGACATTTAGCGATGGCAAAAGCTCCGCTCTATCAAAAAGCTATTGCCAGAGAGATTGAGCCCTTCGTCGGGGACCGTGTTTTGGAAGTTGGTGCAGGAATAGGCAATTTGTCCAAACATATGCCTGGCGTGAAGGAGCTCATTCTCGCTGAGCCCATCAAGGGATTCCGACTGCAACTGGCTTCTAACATGGATTATCGGGACTACGTGATTATTTCCGAACAGGATGTTTTTAGCGAGCAGGGCGTTGTATGGGCCAAGAATCTCCAGCCTGATACCGTTATCAATATCAACCAGCTTGAGCTGATGGATGATGATAAGGTGGCACTGGATTCGCTGGCCTCTAGCGTGGCTCCCAGAGGGCGTGTTGTCCTCCTCCTATCCGCTCAGCAAAGCCTTTACGGAAGCCTTGACAACGCCCTTGGAAGGCGCCGGCGATATAGCCTAGAGTCCATTCGGGCTCTTCTGAAAGCCGTTGGACTTGAGGTTATCGAGGAGCGATGGTTTGGGAAATTGGTTCTCATTGGGTGGTTTTTCGAAAGTAAAATATATCGCCGTCAGTTCTTCTCGCCAAAATCAGTATCGTGGGTCGACTTGCTTTCGCCTTGGATGAAAAGCATTGACCGGTGGATGCCATGGAACGGGTTATCGCTTCTTGTGGTTGCTCAAAAAAGTTCATGATGAACATGAATAAAAACATGGGATCCACTAACCCAGAAGACGGTATTCTCATTGATTCGTCCTACTGCCTAGAAACACTGTCGGAGAGTGTGAGGTACTATGAATGGATTTACGGACTGATGCGTCCGTATCTTGGGGCTAGGGTAGTGGAGCTGGGGGCGGGAATAGGCAATCTAACAACACTCTTGCTGGGTGAGGAGCGCACTGTCGTTGCCATCGATACCGACGAACGGTTGATAGCGAGACATCGTCAACGAGTATCTGCATCCAATCGGTTAATAACGGAGTGCGTGTCGTTACAACAGTTGGCGGGGCGGCTATCTTATCGTGAACAATTCGACTCAGTAATATCGGCAAACGTTCTTGAGCATATCCCGGACGAGGAACAGGATGAAGTTCTTGCCAGTAGTTTTGATGTTTTATGCCCAGGAGGGTATTCAATACATTGGGTGCCGGCATTTGAGTCCCTCTATGGAAGCCTTGATCGCGTATTCTTACATCACAGGAGATATAGAAAAAAGCAGCTAAGTTCACTTTTTGAAAAAGCTGGATTCGAAATCTTGAGCTGTGAGTACTGGAATTTGGTAGGATTTTTTGCGTGGTGGGTGAGCGGTCGGGTCTTATGCTCAACTGGAATTTCTCACAGTGCGGCAGATGCGTTTGACCGATATGTTGTGCCTATTGTCAGCCGCATAGAACCTAGCCTGTGGCGGCCGTTTGGACAATCTCTTTTAATCGTTGCACGGCGTCCTCATTCTCAACACCTCTAGGAAGATAGCCGGCGAAAACCAAGTTTCTTCATACAATGCCTCTCATCGCTTAGCACTAAATATTCAATCTTTCGATCAGCGCCGTCTCTAGTGTTTTTAGCCAAGAATGATAACAAGAAGTACCGATGTGTTCGATGATAAGTCGAAGGAAGAGTGTGCTGTTCTCACAGCAACAGCGAAGACCGAGTCCGTCAAGGAAGTGTCGGATTGCCGCCTGCTCTATGTTGTTGGTCAACTTGGCCTTGGCGGACAAGAGCGTCAGCTATCCTACCTTCTGCGCACGATGGATTGTAAGTATTACCGTCCCACAGTGGCGATTTGGAACTCCTCATCAGCCGATGTCTACGCACAGGAAATTGCCGGGCTTGGAATTCCCATTTACACGTTTCCGGAGAAATCATCCAGTTATGAAAAGCTGCGTCGCCTATGCTTATTAGTTAAACATTTGAATCCCGAATTGGTTCATTCGTATAGCTTTTTTACAAATTTTCCCGCCTGGTGGTCCACACTTGGTACGAAGGCCATCTCTATAGGGTCTATCCGCAATAACTTTGTGAATGACCGTCGATTGGCGGGAAGAGTATTCGGACTCCTAAGTGCCGGATGGCCAGACAGACAAATTTGCAACAGTGCCGCGGCCCAAAGAGCGGCGGCCGCGGCCTGTTGGCCATTCAAGCCTCAGCGATTGCAAGTAGTTAGAAATGGGCTAGACATTAAAACATTCACGCCGAGGCATACTTCAGAACAGAAAAAACTGCCACTGTTGGCGATTGGTCGCCTCTTTCCTGAGAAGCGATGGGATAGACTCATTACGGCTGTGAGTGTATTGGCGAAAACCGGAGAAACATTGCAGGTGCGATTAGCCGGCGATGGTCCGCTTTTCCACGCGCTGAATGCGCAGGCGAAGCGCCTCGGTGTGGATCACCTGATCGAATTCCTTGGTCCCAGGAGAGATATCAGAGAGTTGTTAGCTGATTCGAGGTTTCTGGTTCATACCGCCGTAGAAGAAGGCTGTCCGAATGTGGTGATGGAGGCTATGGCTTGTGGACGGCCGGTTGTTGCCATGGATGCAGGTGATATTTCCCATCTTATGGAGGACGGACTGACCGGATTTGTGGTTCGTCAGGATGACCAGGAAACTCTCGCTAACCGGATGAGACTGTTGCTCAACAACGACGAACTGTGTGTAAGTATGGGACAGGCGGCACGCGCAAAGGCAGAGCGGGAATTCAGCTTAGACCGCTTGGTGAAGGAAACGCTTAACGCTTATCGGCTGGCCGGTTGGAATGATGCGGGTGGATAGAGTGAGTATGGTACGTAACATAGTGACACCTACGTGGCGAAATACCGACCGTGTGCGAGTACTTGCTGTGACAAACATGTATCCCGCCTCTGATACTCCGCACGCGGGACGTTTTGTTCAGCAGCAGATTGAGGGGCTCCGTCGGATAGGTGTCGAAGTCGAGGTGCTGTTTGTCGACCGAGTTCGAAAGGGGATGAGGGTTTATGCGGAGCTTCCGGCGCTGGTCACTGAAAGCATAGCAAAATTCCAGCCTGATCTAGTCCATGTGATGTATGGTGGAATTATGGCCAGGATTGTTGCGCAGGTAGTAACAGACCGCCCGGTCGTGGTGAGCTTTCATGGTTCTGATCTGTTAGGCCAGCCGTTCGAGCGGTTGAGTCGAAGAATTTTTGCGGCTTGTGGCGTGCTTGCCTCGAAGCAGGCGGCAAGGCGGTGTAGCGGGGTGGTATTGGTAGCCGAGCACCTGAGGCACTCACTTCCAGAAAATGGTCAAAGTTTAGTTGTCCGAGTGATTCCCTGCGGAATCGATCCCGAGATTTTTCATCCTCTCAAACGAGATTATTGTTGCGAAGAGCTGGGGTGGAGGAAGGAGGCCTTCCATATCTTATTTCAAAACACCGGCGATCCCGTTAAACGACCTGAATTGGCCTATGCGGCATTGGAATGCCTGAAGAACGAGTTGGGCATAGATGCTGAAATTCATCAATTGCGTGGGGTGAAGTATGAGCAGGTGCCTGTCTGGCTCAGTGCGTGCGACGCATTGCTCGTGACATCTTTTCACGAAGGATCACCGACGATTGTCAAGGAAGCCTTGGCTTGCAATCTGCCCATCGTGTCCGTTCCGGTCGGCGATGTGCCTCAGAGGATTGAAGGGATTCGTGGTTGTTACATTGCTGAGCCTACGCCCTCTGATTTGGCTGTTAAACTTCAGAAAGTTTACATGCATCCCCAGAGAATCAAAGCTGAGGATGCAATCTCCTCCCTCTCGATCGTTCACTGCGCGCGGGAGTTGGTCAATTTTTATTACGAATTGTTGCAGACCCATGAAGCCGAGATGGCAACACATCCCGCGTGAGGAGATCGCTCAAGGGGGAACTGTCACGCATCATGGCTAAGGAAGGTAGGTCATGGAGTACTGATGGACCTGATGACGGGCTGGGCCGGAGGAACAGTATCTGTGCTAGTAGATGCATATTCATACGCGCCCATGTCATGAGTCCCAAGTTGGGGTCGAGAGACGCCAGCCAGGTCGGTAGGGACGAGCGAGAGAATGACACCTTGATTGACAGCAGGACTGGTTGACTGCAATTTGAAATTGCCACCAAGCTCGTCTACGAACTTCGGGTCCGTGAGCAAATTATTTGACATGACAGTGCTGGCGCCCTTGTTCCCAATTGTGCCACCGTTTTTGTAGACGATGTTATTTTTGACTTCGGCTTGGGAGCTGCTTGTGAAAATATCAATGCCAAGGCCCGGTAAGTTGTTATACACGGTATTGTTATAGACCTTTGTCAGGGAGGCGGTGGCTGCAGAAGTCCATTGATTGCCAACCTGAATGCCATTCTTGTTGAGTCTCACAATATTATTCATGACAAGATTGCCCGTCCCATTGTCTACCAGGATGCCGGGAGCAGAACCGCTAGTTAGAGCATTGTTGTAGACATCATTTCCATCAATAGTGTTGTTGTCTGCCGTCACTGAAGTATTGCCGGTGTATATATGAATCCCAAAACCAGCGTTGTCATGAACTTTGCAATTCCGAACGAGATTTCCGCTCGTCGCAAAGTAAAAACCATGGTCTCGTGATTCCAGGCCGTTATGATGAACATTACACCCGATAAATTCGATTGAGGTGGGGATAGTGGATGAGCCTCGCGTCATCAATATTCCAGAGCCGGCGACATTCTTAACTTCTGTGTTGGTGAACCGAACGTGGTTGGCGCCATTCGTCACACTCACCCCAAAGCTGCAGCCATAGCCGTTTGGACAAGTTCGTTGCAGTCCTGAGCCATCGAGGATCAAGTCCTTAAATACCACATATTTAATGTAAGGGTGGGCGAGATTGACTATCTCGGCGGAACCGGCTGGCTGCAATACAACTGACTCGCCTGAATAGGCTGAAATAACCGGTGCATCACTCCATGAACTGCCGGTCGGAATTGTAAGGCTGTTGCTGTTGATTTGTTCTGGATAGACCCCTCCACGAATGTAGAGTATGTCGCCGGCGCCTAATGCGCGGATTCCTCGCTGAATGGTTTTAAAAGGGGTGAGGTCGGATCCGGAATTCGAGTCATTCCCAATCGGCGCAACATAGTACGTCGCAGCTTCCGACACGACCGTTCCAGTGAATAAAAAAAGGAAGCTTAGTCCGCATGCGAAGAGATAAACCCGGTTCT
>JAHBWO010000084.1 GCA_019636945.1 Nitrospira sp.
GTGGACATCAACCGTTCCAGGAATCCGTTTTCCTTATCGAACAGCAGATCGACCCCACCGGCCAAGCCGTTATTCAGGACCGTCATGATAACGACCCCGGCCGCGAGGAAGCTGATGTAGTTGGGCGCCTGCATGACCTGGGTGTCCGCGGCCCGTTGAAACAGATTGCCGAAGAAGATGAGCCAAAACAACATCGGCTGCACCAGAGTGAACAGCATGCTGAATTTTTCCCGGCTGAGCCGACGGACCCATCGCATGGTCAATGCGCTGATTTCTTGCCAATAGTGCTCCACGTGACTCCTTACTAGCAGGATGCTGAAAAAGGCCGCCAGCTACGTTCTCGCGTCGCTCAGAAGCTCAACGTACCGAAGCGTACGCCTCGCCCCTTCGCTCGCTGCGGCCTTGCTGGACAGCCTTCTTGAGCATCCTGACGTTATGTTAGCATTCAAACCGTACAGAACAGTTCAGTCATCTTGTTGGTGTTAAATTTTTCCCACAACCTGCTATCACGCCGACTCGGTCTCGGGGATCGATTCGGTAATGGCCCGGCCTGTATGGGCGATGAACACATCGTCCAAGCGTGGTCGGTTGTATTGAATGAATTCGATGCTGCAGCCCAATCGATTGGCGGCTTCCAGAATCGCGGGCAGTGCCTTCTCGGGCGACTCCACCCTAATGTCCAAGCCCTTGGTCGTCGTCCGGACGGACTTAATCGCCGGGCGGCCTTTCAACTCAGTCTCAAGCGAGGGGATCCGATCCAGTTCCTTGAGGGTCAGGGACACGATATCCCCGCCAAGCGCGATCTTGAGCTCGACCGGAGACCCGAGTGTTTTGATCTTGCCGCCGTCGATGATTGCGAGCCGATCACAGAGCTGATCGGCCTCATCCAGATAGTTCGTCGTCATGACGACCGTCATGCCGCGGGCCTTGAGCATCCGGACATACTCCCAAATGCGGAGACGGCTCTGGACGTCGAGGCCCAAGGTCGGTTCGTCGAGAAACAAAATCTTTGGATTCGGCAACAGGCCACAGGCGATGTCGAGCTTGCGCTTCATGCCGCCGGAATAGGTTTTGGCCGGTCTGTCGGCGTGGTCTTCCAAGTCCACTAATTTCAGGAGTTCGTTGATCCGCTTCGTGGCTTCGTCTGTTGTCAAATGATAGAGCGCACCCAGGAGTTGCAGGTGTTCACGCCCGGTCAGAAACCGGTCGATCGCCCGCTCTTGCGGGACATACCCAATGAGGGTCCGGACCGTGTCTGCCTCGCGCACCGTGTCGTGTCCCATCACGGTAGCCGTGCCAGAAGTGGGGTGCAGCAGCGTGATCAGAGTACGGAGGGTGGTGCTCTTGCCTGCGCCGTTCGGTCCCAGCAAGCCAAAAATCTCTCCGGCGTAGACCGAGAACGAGAGGTCATCGACAGCTTTATGGCTGTCATAGGTTTTACAAAGACGGTTGACGTTGATAGCAATCGTACGATCCATTAGTCCCAACCTTTTAAGCCTTGATGCTCGTGCAACATGAATTGAACGAGATCGTTCAAGCGACGAGCGCGCTGGTGCAGCCCCTCGGCCTCCAGCAGAAATTGTTTTTCCAACGGTGTACAGTCCAAATAGGTTGATAGAGTGTTCACCAAGACTTCATCACTGACTTCTTCGCGGAAGAATCCTTGCCACGCCGCGCTATCCTCTCGCTGTTGCAGGTATCGTCCGAGCAGGTCGATCAGCGCCTTCCGCACATCCTTGGTCAGGCCTTCTTCGGTGCGCATGGGCGTCACTCGTATTGTGGCTTCGCGATAGGGTTTGTCGAAGTGCTCTTTGGTCAGCTCGCACCGTTCGAGTCCTTGCAGCAAGATGTTGGAGCGACCATCCGGCAATGGCTGTACGCTGACAATTCTTCCGATACAGAGCGCGGGGAAGATGGCCGGATTTCCATAGTAGTCCGGTTCCCATCCCTCCTTCAGAAGCGCCATGGCGATACATTGGCCGCCGACCGTGACATCGGCCACCATCTGGCGATACCGAGGCTCAAAAATGTGAAGCGGGAGATAGGTTTTCGGGAAGAAGACCACATTCGGTAACGGAAACACGGGAAGCCGGTCGGGAATCGGAAATGGTTCAATCGTTTTGGACGAACTTCGACCAGACGGCCCTCGCTCATGATCAGTCTGCATGGGCCACGATAGCTGACGCTTGTGAAAATTGTCAACGCCGGTTGTCGGCCACGGACGCAGAATGAAATGCGAAACACCGCTCTCAGACAGCCGATTGGTTCGCAGACTCAACGCGTGCTATAACCGAAGCGGTTGGAGGCTCTCATCACAGGGGGGCTAGTCATTGTGGATCATAAGGCGAGGTAGGGTGTGATCGACTATTGGCGGATTGTGGCGATCAGTGTCTGGCTGAGTACGGGTGTTTCGCTTGCATTCGCTGCAAGTCCTGCATCTGCCCCATTCCAACCAGCGACGGCGGGCTACCAGTACATCTTCCCGAGAGACCACGGCTCGCATCTGACCTATCGGACTGAATGGTGGTACTACACGGGCCATCTCCATGCCAAAGATGGCCGGTCATTCGGTTTTGAATTGACGTTCTTTCGACGGGGTATCCCTCCCGAGGACGTGACCACGCTTCCGTCCAAATGGTCGGTGAAGGATCTCTATCTGGCCCATTTTGCGGTGACCGACATCAATGATAAGCGATTTCATTTCTCGGAGAAGCTTAGCCGTGAGGGCCTTGGGAAGGCGGGAGCCGATGAGTCAAAGCTTCGTGTGTGGATCGATGATTGGCGAGCCGAGGCGGCGACGGACTTACCTGGCGTACATACATTGGTCGCGCGAGACGGCACTCACGCTCTTTCGCTCACGCTGCAACCCGCTAAGCCGCTGGTCGTGCATGGTGCAGCAGGCATCAGCAAGAAAGGGAAAGAGGTCGGTCAAGCCTCGCACTACTACTCGTTCACGAGGCTCATCACGAAGGGGACAGTGACGATCGACGGAGAATCCTTCGACGTCAACGGTATCAGCTGGATGGACCATGAATTTGGGTCAGGCGACCTCGGGGCCGATCAAGTCGGCTGGGATTGGTTCAGCATTCAGTTAGAGGACAACAGCGAGCTGATGCTGTATCGCATGCGATTGAAAGATGGATCATCCGATCTAGCATCAAGCGGCACAGTTGTCTCACCGGATGGACGGAGTCACCATTTGGAAGTGACGGACTTCCAGATTGAATCGACCGGCACTTGGACCAGCTATGAGAGCAAGGCGACGTATCCGGCTACATGGCAGCTAAAGTTCCCATCGCTCGGCATTGTGCTGGACGTCGTTCCGTTACTCGCCGATCAGGAGTTGCGCACGTCGCGCAGCAGCCGCGTCTCCTATTGGGAAGGGGCCGTTGCAGTCACAGGCACGAAGCAGGGCAAGTCGATCAAGGGCCAAGGCTACGTGGAGCTGACTGGGTACGCGGAGCGGCTGAAGATGTAGCGGGCCTGCTCGTCGGCCATCCGATTTACCACGCGATCCTCGCTCAGTTGGGGCAGTCCTTCTGTTCTTCTTCGATGAGGTTCATGGTCGGACTGACTTGCAGTTCTACGAAGCTTCCACAGCGGGCGGACCAGAATTTGGCTGGAGCTGATGGTTTCGGTGGTGGGGGAGGCGGCTCTTCTTTAGATTCAACTTGCGCGTCGATGATCGTCAGATTCGGGCCCATGGCGGAGCCGATCATGGGCCAGATCGCTCTTCCGTGTCTTCCACGAACGTGCGGGAAGTGTGGTTCAGGGGTTTGGCGTTCGAAGCCGGGCGTCCCCAAACTATAAATGCCGCCAGCATGGGGAACAGTGGAAGGGCCGACAGTCACACCACCGCGAAATTCCGCAGAGGCGGTGAGCGGGAAGAGGGTCAGGAGCGCGGTGATCAAGAGTGTCATACGAACACCGACGATTCGACTATAAGCGTAATCGCCCGTGCAGGAAGACGTCAAGCGGAGGGAGGTTGGCATCGGCTGAATCAACCATGGGGGGCCGTTGAGGCGTACAACGGACTGCACGGTTGATCTGTTCATGCGGAAGTGCCCTGATCCGCGGCTATTTCGCCAGCCGTCGGATTCGCAGCGCTGCCTTCAGGCCCTTCTTTGCTGGATGACGAACGGCATGGCGCAGCAGCCACTTCCGTTCCGTTGTCGCACCCTCTAGCCAGCGCTCACACAACTCAAAGGCGAGACGGGGATGGTCCTTGGCAATGTCGCCGATGTGATTGGCGACACTCCGTCGGACATAGAGATCCGAATCGTCCTTGAGCGCTTCCAGAATCGGCAGCACCGGTCGAGGGTCTTTGATAAAGGCGGGAATCCGTACTGCCCAGGGCAAGCGCGGACGTGTCCCTTCTGAACAGAGCCGCCGCACATGGGGATCTGGGTCATCAGTCCACTGCTCCAGTTGCGCCAAGGTGCGCTCCGGCCAGCGGATCAGAAACGGGCGAATGGAAAACTCGGCACTGAACCGCCGCGTCAGTTCGTACTGGGCTACCATCGAGATTTCAAACGGATCATGCCCACCATTGTGTTCTGGATCCAGGCCATAAGTGGCGACAAAGCTCACGTGTGGCAAATAGAAGAACACGCCGAGTCCAAGGTCTTCCGTAGCGGTCTGCGGTGGAGTCAATGATTGGATCAGGATTTGAACGGCATCCGCATAGCATTCTGGCAGTTGGTCTCGAAGTGCTCGTGCCAGATGATGCCCACGCTGCAGGATGCTGAGCGGTTTCAGTCCATTTAGCGCTGTACGTTGGAATGCCTTTCCGTCAAAGGCTGGATGGACGAGACTGATGTTATGAGACAGGCAGTCTATTGCGTCCTGATCGAGCAGAGCTGCCAGGGAGATTCCTTTTTGAATTGAATGTGGGGCGGAAGGGAGCCGTGGCGTATGGATCGTCGTGCGTTTAGTGAGCATGCTGAGAGGTATGTCTGCTCCTCACAAAGAAGTCAACCGGCTTCCAATGCCATAGGCTGTGTCGCGTATCTGACGACTGTCGAGGGTCAGGTCGAAATAAATTAATAGTCATTCCTGTCCCTAAAATGTGTGTGGAAAAAATAATGCCTCTCGATAAAGCGACAAGGTTATGCCGACTGTTTGAAGCGTATGTCTTGGTTATCTGAGTAACTGCACGACTCCATCTTGACGGGAGAACCAAGCGTTTTCACTGAAAGCGGTCTCGTTCATCAAGTGGTTCCAGTTCATCTCTTATCGCTACCCAGTTGGAAATGTCTCCCTCAAGGAAGCCATGTTCCTGGGCCTCTCGATAACAAGCCCAAACTGCCTTGGATAGCTGAAAACCTGTGCATATCCAAATTGGTTTGAGATGTTTGACGAAGAGAGTCAGGGTCGGAGCCGTGGTCATTGTTAAGGAAATGGAAGATAAAATGTCCTCTGCCGATTGTACGAGTTTAGCTGCCAAGCCTTTGTCAAGGGTGATAGAAGGTGTTGACCATTGGCCAGCGTTGAATGCATCAACAGACATCCCGCGCCGTCTTAGTGAGGTAAGCCATTCAGCGACATGCGTTGGTTCACCAAACAAGGGTGCCATATCTTCATCGACTGCATTCGATCCCAGTCTCACGAATAAAAACCGGCGCCGTCTAATCTCTCTCGTGTCGTATGTCCGGTAGGCCTCCCAGGTTTTGTGAAGCTCATCATCAGTTTTTGCGAGGAGAAGAAGTCGCAGGTGTTTTAGCTTGGATGCTTCCTCCATAGACTGAATGGCAAGAACTGCAGCTCGCTCCCAGCATCGAGCCTCAAGTAACAGCTTGGCTTCTGCATACAACTTCTTGGAATTCGTGATGGTGCTCTGAATACCCTCCGCAACCTGAGCCGGCGTAAGGGGACCGTTGTAATATGCGAAAAGGCGATTGGTAGGCATTGTTTTTGATACCTTCACTCTTCAGAGTGGAGTAAATGGAGACTATTTGGACCAGTGTTTCAAGAACTAGCCGTGGACGATCACCACGTAGTGCATTGCAAATGTGGCTGCGAAGTTCGCCGTATCTCATGCTCGCGTACGGCTTTCCGTCAAGCATCAGAAGTGGATTCGAATAGTCTCGCGGATGTCGTACGGTTCCATTCTCAGTCTTTTCTGTGATACTCACGACAGCTGGTATGAATCCGGCATCACCATCCTCATTTGTGACAACGGCTGGGGGGATCGGCATACGGGTCTCCCTTCTCGTAACCGAGTCCCGGTGTCGAAGAGGCAATATGTGGCGGCACTGCTTGAGCTGTTACCGCGATCCATTCGCATTCCGTGTGAATGTCCTCATACCTCGGGGACTTAAGACGCCAGGGTGTCGCGCAGATGCTTATGTGGTCTAAGATGCCCAACGTAGGCGGTCACTCGCGCTGTCTGTAGCGCACGACCGGCGCAGACGGTATCGAGCGCAGCGCTGCGTCAGCCATCAACTGATCCTTTTGCAACAGCCGCTTTCACTTGTGCTGTGACATTGACACCGTTCTGATCCACGATCGTAAGGTCTGTCGCTAATGTCATATTTTCAATAAGGTCCGGTCGCGATTGCTCGAGCTTGTTGAAGTCGGCGGTTTGTTGATCACTCGCCGCGCCGGACCACACCGTGTTCGCAAAACCGCAAAAGTGATCCGACAGCAAGTCCAACTGGAAGAAACGGTCGTTCGTAGGCAGGGAGATTTGGGGCTTCGGATCGCGCATGCTCAGAAGGTAGTTTACAAAACCAACTCCTCTGGCCTTCCCAGCTCCGGGTCCAACCTCGTCGTTACAGAAGTTATCACTCAGGAATTTTCCATTTATTCGCTTACTATCACTGAGATAGCGAACTACGTTGCTATACCAGATAAGGTAGCCAGCTCTAAGCACTGGAAACTCGATTGACCTTTCATTTCCCAGCTCGAATTTTAGACAATTTCGCCCTTTGGCATCCGGTCCGTGAGTTATAAGGTGCTGGTTTTGATAGTAGAAGGCCCATGCGAACCAACTCATCTCATTTTCATAACTCGACACACAGGTAACCGAGAAATCGAACTTGCTAGCTTGCTCAACGCAGGCGGCGAGGAAGGCGTCCCTGGTCTCGTCCTTTCGTCGACCACCTGCCCATTTCACAAATTTGCCATTCCTGTTCTTTGGAACCAGCAAGTTGATCCAGTGCTCGGCGTGTTCCGGTGAAGTGAAATGACAAGCGGCTACTGTGTGCAACACGTGTGGGTCGCCTTGCATCCACTCTTGTGGTTTTGCATCGAGTGTGGTGAACATTCTGTGCCGTGTTTGATAGCTAACCATTAAGCGAACTTTTTGTTTGCCTAAACGGGGTTGCGTGATGCCCCGTCTGGCCTTGGCTATTGTGGGGAAATCGATTCCAATATCCCTGGGGTGTGGGCTGGTGTCAAGTCTCCTTAGGTCAACAATCAGGGCAGTGAGTCGGCGTCAAGTTGAACTCGCTGGGTGGTTCTCGTCTTGACTCCAATCTAGTTGCTATGGTTAGGTCCCGCCACCACGATGAAGGTACTTCGTACAGTCCTTAACCTCAGCCTATTCTCGCTCATACTCTTCACGCTGGCCTGTCAGAAGGAGAGCGAATCGGTCGTCTCGATCGCCTTGCATCCCAAGAATGCCGACATCCTCTACGTCGCCACGAACGATGCGGTCTATAAGTCGCGGGATGGGGGAGGGACCTGGGAGAAGTTCCCGAGCTTCAGCGCGCGACGGGTGACGACATTGGCAATTGATCCTCTGCTGCCGGCGGCGATCTATGCCGGCACGATGGGGGATGCGGTCTACAAGAGCCCGGATGGGGGTCAACATTGGCTGCCGCACAATGTCGGATTGAAAGAGCATGTCTCATT
Organism: Nitrospira sp.; assembly: GCA_019636945.1. GTDB lineage: Bacteria > Nitrospirota > Nitrospiria > Nitrospirales > Nitrospiraceae > Nitrospira_D. The sequence goes on from JAHBWO010000084.1 coordinate 7,858, forward strand.
CATCAATCAGTTCGTCTTTCACCCTGCGGCTAGCGAGCAGATTTATGCGGCCACGACGGTCGGGGCCTTTTATTCAAAAGACGCGGGCCGTGAATGGGTCGAGCGGATGAACGGAATGAAAGAGGTGCACATTGTCACGTCGATTGCGATCAACCCAAGAGAACCGGCGGTGCTCTATGCCGGAACGACCGGCGGGGTCTATCGATCCGATGATGGGGTGGCGACCTGGAAGAAAATCAATAATGGGTTGATCCCCGAGACGGAACTCATGGCGGCTATGGCCCTCGGGGTCAATGCTATCGAGATCGATCGGACGAATCCTGACGTCGTCTATGCTGGTACGACAAAAGGTCTCTTTCGCACGGGGAACAAAGGGGAGCAGTGGGAGCGTATCGGACAATCCATCTCTGATCCCTATATCAGCAGCCTGGTCCTCCATCCAAAAGAACCGGCTCAGCTGTATATAGGTGGCCCGGCCGGGATTTGGAAGACTTCCGATGGGGGAAAGACCTGGCAAGCCATAAACCAAGGGCTCGCGACGTTGAACATTCGAGCCTTGGCCATGGATCCCAGACACGTGCAAACTCTCTATGCCGGCACCAATGGCAGTGGCCTCTATCGCTCGACCGATGCCGGCGCGACCTGGACGGCTGTGCCGCTCAAAGCCGCGCCGACTCGGAATCCGTGACTTGTATTGGTCTCTCGCCTACGAACGACGCTTCACGAGATGCGGTTTACGGGTCGCTTAATATCCAGTCTTTGCTCCCGCGCTTCCGCCTTGGTACCGACTGCTGTATGAGATCATCCGATCCGAGAGCGCCTTCCACTCATCAGCCGTCATGAGGTTCTTCATCTTGAATCGCAGGCTGAGGACGCTGGCCGAGCTCTGCATACGCTGAATGTTCGCCTCGTTGATGATTTTAGAAAACTCCGATGCTTCCGCCTCATAGCTGGCGTTCAATGTGTAGAGTTGTCGGTGATAGGCTCGCTCTCGTTCACGGCTTTCCTTCAGTTCCTTGATGATCTCACCGGCAAGCATATTCACTTGCTTCGCCTTCTCGGGGTCCAGAACGGTCCGATTGATCAGACCCTCCATGTCCTGTTGCCCCTTTTGCCAGTAGGCGTCGCTGTGGCCCCCGCCCATCATGCCGTGGTGACGGTGATGTGATGAGCATCCAACCAAGGTCACTATGGCAAGTGCACCGACGAGCCCAGATAATATCCGATTCATGCTGTCCTCCCTTGAGAGTTGTTCTGTACCGTTGACCTACCGTATGATCTCTGAATCTAGTATGGCAGACGTACGCCCCCCTGTGTCAGATCCGGCTCAGGTGCTGAAGGAGGAATTCCGTCGGCATTTGGAGACGTTCTACGCCCGACTTAATCTGGCATCCCCGTATGAGAGTGTGGAAAAAGCCGTTCGCACGTTGACAACCATCGTGCATGCGCTTCCCCAAGACGCACAAGTCAAAATTGTAACCGATCCCGCGTTGCAATGGCAGCAGTTCCGCAACGCATTTGAGGTGTCGGGGCTGGTGAAGAAACATCGCGGGATCATTACCGGCCTGGTTCGTCATCGCGATGCCGTGAACTTGCCGGTTGAGTACGACCACTTTTTGAACTTTTTCCGTGGGTGATGGCCTGATTGGCTCGCTCAAGGAACGTTGGTCGGCATGATGGCTGCACGCAGTTCGTCGTACACCTGTATGAGGCGGCTGTCCTCCAGGCGATAGGACAGGGTGACCGTCACGATTCCAAACAACGCGACCATGCCGGCAAGTCCTGTAATGCCGATGCCCAAAAATGCTCCGCCTAGCGTCGTGAATCCGCCTTCCAGGGCGTATTGCACCACAAAGGTCAGCGATCCCAACAAGACAACGGCAAACCAGATCGCGGTGATGAGAGCTGATGACCAGGGAATGCGTTTGACGCAGTGCGTCACTAGCGCCTCGTCATGGGGGGATACGTGAATCAGGCCTTTGACCGGCCATGCTGTCCTGAACTTTCTGGAGAAGAGGCGGTATTGTGGACGGATGGCGATCTGAGACAAGTCGGGGTACCACCAAGCCACCCCATGTGGCAGCATCAAGACTCCGTCAGGCCCGAAACGATCGCGGATGCTCTCCATGGTTGCACCGGACCATTGGTCAGGTCGAGTCGCCACACGGCAGCCATACCGTACGGCATCTGGGGTCAGGCGGATAAAGTAGGCCCAATCTCCGACCAACAGTCCGAGAAAGAGGGCACCCGCAAAGAGACCTGCGAGAAGCATGGCTGTAGCTATCACACAGAGACGCGCAACGAATCAAGGTAGGCAGGAATTGGGTATGGGTTGATAGGGAACCAGCCGATTCGCGCAAGAACTTCTGTTTCGCCACGCGAAAAGCTTGTTGACTCGCGCGGAGGAGTTTGGCTACAGTACGCCGGGCAATGTTTCCGGCGGGCTGAGGGCTACCTGATTTTCCCGCCTCAATATTGATTTTTCCCCGCGTCACTATGACGGTATCTTCCTCTGCAGAGTTGCAGTGCGCAGAGACCGAATCGTACGGATTGTTGGAGGCAAACATGGATCCCGACAAGATTGAGCGTGTGTACACCTCCTATGCGGGGTTTTACGACAGAGTGTTTGGAAAGGTGTTTCATGAAGGCCGTGAATCGGCCATTCGAAATTTGAACGTCCAGCCGAATGAGCAGATTCTTGAAGTCGGTGTCGGGACGGGACTGGCTCTTCCAATGTACCCACGGCATTGCCGCATCGTCGGCATCGATGTGTCCGAAGGGATGTTGGCCAGGGCGAAGGAAAAAGCGGCGGCTCATCAGCTCGATCATGTTGAGCTTCACCGCATGGACGCCGGGGCGATGCAATTTAATGATGACAGCTTCGATACGGTCGTGGCCGCCTATGTTGTCACGGCGGTGCCGGACTATCGAAAAGTCGTCAACGAGATGATTCGAGTCTGTCGGCCTGGTGGTCGGATCATCATGCTCAATCATTTCAGCAACGGCAACAAAGTGATTGCCGCTGTGGAAAAAGCACTGTCTCCCATCACGAAGCACTTGGGCTGGCGTACGGACTTGTCCCTCAATACCGTGTTGGAAGGCACGTCGCTCCACATCGCCAGAAATCAACGGGTGAATCCCTTGCGACTCTGGGCTTTAGTGGAATGCATCAACGGTAAAGGGCAGCCGATCAATGGAAACGGTACCGCGCATCCCGCTTCAGGCTATGCGAGAGGGAACGGCACCGCAGCCTATTCCAACGGAAACGGGCGCTATTCCCCTGAGCACGCGCACTAAATAAATAGTGGTCGGCGCCCTTCTCACCGCTCACGCCGTGACCGGTGTTCCCGAACCAACCAGCGCTCCCATTCTCGGCCGGGGATGATTGTCGTGCCGACCAGGCAGTTGCCTGAAAAGCATTGAGTGATCCGATCCGCCAGAACTTCAAGAATTCGACTCAGCCTTCTGTCCTGCATACCGAATACTCTCAGCATCAGCCCGAATCCAGGCCCTTCAGGCGGGCTATAGGCCATTGCATGGACCAGATTGTTCGCATCCACTGAGAGATCGTCTGCAGGTCTCAGGCTTCCCTCCCACTGCACCGCCGGATGAATCGCATCAGACCGCTCCGCGTTGCGCCACATGCAGGGAAGGCCGGCCTGGTCCAATTCGTCCAATAACCACTGAATGGTGGGACCGTCGGTCTCGAGCCCTTGGAAGGTCCATCTGGCGAGTTCGGCGGCTTGTTGTGCTGTGACAACCGGCAAAGTCAGCTCTTCCAGGTGAGCCTCCTCGCAGACCACATAGAGCTCTCCCTGTGGGTCGAACCAAAAGCGCAGTTTTCCCGCATTGAGTTCGGTCTGAATGACGCTGAGCGAGGAACAGTCGATTCCATCCTGTTCAAAAACTGAAAAGTCCGTAACGCCGGTCATGGTCAGCTTGGCGACTCGAGCCAGACCGCGAATCTCATAATGAATAGTCACGGCAATTGTGGTGCCGGCTGGAACATGACGCGTCGACCCTTCATCGAAAAGGCGACGTTTCAAGATCTGGACTTCCGTCACGTAACCGGCACGAAACCCGCCCGTATGGCCGATCAGCCAGCGAAGGTCTTCTGCATGTTTGATGGTGTGGTTCACAGCGCAATTGTAGCGCAGGCCAGGACGTAGGGCTAGGCTGGCGCGCGCATCCAACAGGAGAGGATGGGGGGAGGGAGTCTCGGACGAAGCCTCGGTCCTAACTCACAGGATCCGTACCGGACCATTCCGACCCTGGTGCACCATGACGCGGCAATCGCTGCCTCATCTCTCCCTTGGTTCACCATGAGGAATAACCCCTGTGGTTGGAGGTTGGCCACGACTTGCGCGAATAGGAGATGCGGAGCCAAGAGAGACAGCGGGAGTCGCCAAGCCAGGACTGGAGCTGGTGTTACGAAGGGGTACCATGCTGTGATGATATCGGCAGGGGAGCAATAGTGGCGATAATCCTGGATGTGAAACTCCGTGTTTGGAAGGTCTTGAATATAGCCCTGTGCGTAGTCGTGGCGACTGTAGCCATTGATATACATTCGGTGCCCTTCGACCTCCACACCGATGAGCTTGGTTGGTCGAAAAAAGGTGTGCAAAACGGGGGCATACCAAAAATTACTCGCCCCGATATCTTGTACGGTGCCACCGGTCGAAACGCGCAATCTTAACGCCGACCACCCTTGATCGAGCAGGTCCAGGTAATCGTACTGTCGTAGTGCCGTCATTTGGGTTGCGTGTTGTTCAAACCGCACACGGAATCGGCGTTGGAGCGAGGCGATTCGCTCATACTGGACTCCGGTCAGGTCATGCAGCTCTTGTGCAGGCCGTTCCCGATAGATTCCACGCGACCAGGCTATTCGTTCTCCAAGGTGGTACCAGAAGGCGTGATAGCGGGAGCGGAGTTTCTCCTGAAACGAACAAGGCGGAGGGGCATCCGTTCCCTCGAGAGCAGTGGACGTCCCAGGCATGGAGTGGTCGACCTGAATTGCAGATGATGCCATGACATGTACTTGTCGGTTGATTGGCCCTAGGCCTAAAGCTAGAAACAACGAACCTGGGAGGCTTGATCGACAGATCCGGCGAGGTATTTTTCGTATCACCCAGGTCAGTGAGGGAGAGAGAACAAACGATTCCCTCGCGGATGGGCTGAAACGCAGTCGCCCAGACGGAACGGCGTTGACCGGCAAGACTTCAGTCGGCAGGTCAGACTACGTTTTATCCAAGCTCGTGGTTGGAGACTGGCTGAATCCAATCGTCAATCCGTCCATTCGATCTGGGGGGAGGATGACTCGTTTCTCATCTGCTGACATCAGTGAGCGCTGCTCGCGAAGTCGCTGCGTAACCGACAGCAAGTCGTTGCAGGCAAACTCGATTCCGAGGAGTCGGTTCCCTTCGCCGGGATGAAATCGCAGCAATGGCTCCTTGCCGAATGAATGGACTGAGTCTGCGTTCAAGTCCGGCCGATCCAGCAGTCGTTTCCAACCGGCGAGGTTGGTCGATATCTCAAGATCAATTCCTGCAACGCCAGTGATTCCATAGGGTCCATGCTGGCGCGTCTCTCGCCAGGTGGTCCGTAACTCGTTGATTCGTGCTTGATGCGGGTTGCTGTGGTTGTCGTAGATAAAGACCAGGGAGCTACCCAACAGCATGGGAAATGTCATGGAGCCAACTTCCGTCCCAGCCATCCAGGTGCGGAGGCTCGACAGTGCTCGACCGACTCGAGTATTGCCTCCCCCTGGTCGACCGAGCCAAAACGCAGCGTTCGGCTGCCCGTCCAAGAGGTTGCGCAACGCGGTGAGGGTGGACTGCATCACAAGAGGCGATTCGTAGTGGAGTGTCAGCGGCGGTGCGTGCGGTACTTTCCGCGACCGTAACCCTTCAACCATCTTCAAGGTCGGTTCCCAGGGTGCAAAGCCAAGGCCGTAGAACCACGTCCCGGGGAGTCCAAGGCCAGTGAACCGACCGATTTCGATCGTCATGTTGCCTGTGTACAGTCCACCTGACACGAGCAGCCCACAGTCGGCGAGCGGCCAGGCAATTGGTAGGCCAAACTCATGACGAAATCGCGCAAAGACCCGCTCCACATCCTGCGCATGGATCAGGATGCGATCAATCCCACGAATCAGCGGGTCCGGTGTGGCCATATGGGTTGGCTACTCTACGGGAGAAGGGGAAGAAAGGGAAGCGCTGCTCCTTATGCGATAGAGAGGAATCCCATCATATATATCTCTTTCTCAGGATGGGTATTTGTATGGATGGTGAGGCCACCGTCTATCAACTTTGCTATGAGCCTGTTTCTAGATCTTGACGTGAGTCCGATCGCTGTGCCAGTAAATGGCTTATGCGTGCCGTGTGTCTTCAACATGTTCCCTTTGAAGGTCCTGGTGCCTTAGCGAAGGCTCTTGCCATGCGCGGGGTCAGGCTCGACTCGTATCTCGTTCCGAAGGATGGACTTCCTCAAGATGCCGGTGATCTCCTGATCGTCATGGGTGGGCCGATGTCGGTCAACGATCCTGATCCATGGATTGCGGAAGAGACCGCCTTCATCCGATCCGCGCTTCAGACGAACAAGCCAGTCGTTGGTGTCTGTCTTGGGAGTCAATTCATGGCCAAGGCGCTCGGCGCCAAGGTGCGTTCAGGCAAGGCGCTTGAAATCGGCATGACCCAGGTTTTCCTCACAGATGCGGGCCAGAAAGACTGGGTGTTTGGGGATGGTCCTGAGACGTTTGATGTGTTCGAGTGGCATGGTGAAATCTTTGATTTGCCGGAAGCGTGCGTGCCATTGGCTGGATCGGACATCGCTCCCCTCCAAGCCTTTCGGTACGGCGAGCGAGCCTATGGGTTGCTCTTTCATCTTGAAATGGAGGAGGGAGGTATTGATTCTCTGTGCCGTGAATGTGCGCCCGATGTGACGAAAGCGGGGCTCACCGCACAACAGGTCAAGACCACTGCCTTGCCGCAGCTTCCGCGACTCCATCATTTGGCTGATCGGTTGATTGGCCATCTACTGGCTCGTACACGTTGATTGCGGCTGCGGCTCTGAAGTACTCTACACAACCTTACAGTAAGCTCTCAGCAATCAGCTCTCAGTATTCAGGTCTGAGACAGTTGCTGTGGGCTGATCGATATTCATGAAAGGAGCTGGATCGACCATGGGTGGTTTTCCGATCGAAGTTGCGACACGTATCAAGACATTGCCGCCGTATCTCTTTGCGGCCATCGATAAGATGAAGCAAGAGGCGATTGCCCGCGGGGTCAATATTATCAACCTCGGGATCGGCGATCCCGACTTGCCGACGCCGATGCCGATCATTGAGAGCCTGGCGAAGGCTGCCAAAGATCCCAAGCATCATCAATATCCTTCGTATGAGGGCATGCTCTCGTTTAGAAAGGCCGTTTCCGAGTGGTACAAGCGCCGCTTCAATGTCACGTTGGATCCAGCCAATGAAGTGCTGACTCTGATCGGTTCGAAGGAAGGCATCGGCCACATCCACCTCGCCTTTGTCGATCCAGGAGATATCGTGCTGGTGCCTAGTCCTGGGTATCCGGTCTATCCGGTCGGGACGAGTTTTTGTGGTGGCCAGTCGCACATCATGCCGCTGACGAAAGCCAACGGATTCCTCCCTGATCTCACGGCGATCCCAAAGGACGTGGCCAAGAAAGCCAAGCTGATGTGGCTGAATTCACCGAACAATCCGACCTCCGTCATCATGACGAAGGACTATTTCAAGCGGGTCGTGGACTTTGCGCAGGAACATCAGGTGATTGTGTGTCACGATGCAGCCTATTCCGAGATCTACTATGACGGCCAACGGCCGACGAGTTTTATGGAGGTCGATGGCGCCAAGGATGTCGGCGTGGAGTTCCACTCCCTCTCGAAGACCTATAACATGACTGGATGGCGCCTCGGCTTTGTGGTGGGCAACAAGGATGTTCTGGCCGGACTTGGGAAGGTGAAAAGCAATTTGGATTCTGGTTGTTTTGAGGCTGTTCAAGCGGCTGGGATCACGGCGCTCGGGCTGGACGATGCTGTGACGGACGACCTGAGAAAGACGTATCAGGAACGTCGAGACACGTTGGTCCCTGGTCTGAAGCAACTGGGCCTGGAGGTGGATCCTCCTCCTGCTGCGTTCTATGTCTGGGTGACGGTACCCAAAGGTTATATCTCTACCTCCTTTACGGCGCATCTATTGGAAAAGGCAGGGATTGTCACAACTCCTGGCAACGGCTTCGGTGCACCGGGCGAAGGCTATGTCCGCATGACAGTCTGCACTACCAAGGAGCGGTTAGCGGAAGCCGTCGAGCGGATCAAAAAGGTGGGATTCTGAATGGTGAACAGTGAAAGGTAAAGGGTAAGGAGTGAAATGTGAGAGGGAAGAAATCTCGTTACCACCTTTCACGTTTCACTTCTCACTATTAACCGGCTGCTATGGAGACTGTTTTCATCGGATTCGGATCGAACGTCGGAGACCGGGTGGACTATTGCGATCGTGCCGTAACGCTGCTCAGCCTCCTTCCCCATTCTCGACTCCAGGGCGTGTCGCTGCTCTACGAAACCGAACCAGTTCGTGACCGGACTGATCCGGGTGCGGGATGGTTTCTCAACGGGGTGGTGCAGCTGGAAACAGACATTGCCCCACATAGCCTCGTCGCGATGCTCCAAGAAATTGAACGGGCACTTGGGCGTGATGACGATCAGCGGTCTGGTCCTCGCACCATGGACCTGGATATCCTCTTCTACGGAGCTCGGCAGATCGACGAACCGGGATTGACCGTTCCGCACCCTCGACTGCATCAACGACGGTTTGTTCTCATGCCTTTGAACGAACTGGATCCGCTCTGGGTCCATCCGACGCTCAATCAATCGGTGGATCAGTTGCTGGCCGACACCAAAGACCAATCCCAAGTGAATTTGCTCTTTCCGCAACCTTCTACAAAATATGGTTCTCGACCGGCCTGCCGTGCGCAGCCTGAGTCATGAAGATCATTCGTTCACCGGCAGCTATGACCGCTTGGAGTGAGCGATTGAGGCGCGAAGGCGTCACAATCGGGTTTGTTCCGACGATGGGTGCGCTGCACGAGGGGCATCGATCGCTGATTCGTGGAGCACGGTTACAGTGTGATGCGCTGGTGGTGAGTATCTTCGTGAACCCCACCCAATTCGGTCCTCGGGAGGATCTGACCAAGTATCCCCGTCCTATTTCGCACGACCGAGCGATCTGTCGACAGGAAGGCGTCGATGTCTGTTTCGAGCCGACTGCGGATGCTATGTATCCGGAGGGGTTTCAAACGACGGTGACTGTCCCAGCCGTTGCACGGCGGTGGGAGGGTGAGGTCCGCCCACATCACTTCGCCGGGGTGGCAACCGTGGTGACCAAACTCTTTGGCATGGTCCAACCACATCGGGCACTGTTTGGGCAGAAGGACTTTCAGCAATCGGTGTTGGTTCAACAGCTGGTGAAGGATCTCAATCTCGGTGTTGATATTGCGGTCCGTCCCACTGTGCGTGAGCAGGATGGGTTGGCCATGAGTTCACGCAACGTCTATCTTTCCCGGGATGAGCGAGGGCGAGCGGTGGTGCTGTACAAGGGCCTCCAAGCCGGTGCCAAGGTGATCAGGACAGGGGAGACAGATGCAAGAATTATCCGGTCGGCGATGACTCAGGTTATTCTCCAGGAATCGACCATTACGACCGACTATCTCGCTGTGTGTGACCCTCTCACGCTTGAGCCTGTCTCTTCCGTGACCTCGCGAGTGGTGTTGCTTGGCGCCATACGCGTTGGATCTGTTCGCTTGATCGATAACCTCTTGGTCAATACTCCTCGCCGAGCTTCTTAGGCGATACCTCACGTAGCAATTCATCGCTCTCCGTTTGCGTTGGAAAGATCCGGGTGATGAGGGTTCCTGGGGTACTCCCATTGGTCGATCAGACAGCCTCAAACGGATCGCCTGAACAGTCTCTTCTACTGAGAATCGCTGTTATGTAAAAAGGTTTTGATGG